>NZ_QTNG01000001.1:0-287749 GCF_003603525.1 Acidaminococcus sp. AM33-14BH
GTTCCTAAAAGGCGATTTAGTTGTGGGGCACCCCAACATTTGACAAAGAACCATTAAATCCGGTTAATGGCCGCAACTCGCTGAGTCATAGCCTTGTGAGTATAAATCCGGTTCGTGATATCCTTGGAAGAGTAACCAAGGATAAGCTATCTTATTTTAAGGTCCACTTCGGCGTTACTGAGAAGTGTCATATTGGTATAGAGCATGCTCATATTATTTTGATAACTCAGGGGGATACTTGGAAATTTGGTCCCGAACAGAACCAAATGATGGCTATCACCATGGCAGTTTCATCTATATGTAGGAGCTGCCGAAGTATACCGATGATCTTGTGAACTGGGTGCGGCGCAGTAGGGATAATCTTTCCGATAAGGAAAAGAAAGCATTGCTGAAGGCCATCCGAAAAGTAAAGGGACAGGCCGATGGATTAAGACCCGACACAACCGTCTACAATCACTTTGGAACGTCTTTATATGAGCTCCTCGAAAAAGTAGACGGGGGAAACAAAAAAACCATTGAGAGAGCCATCCAGACGGCCGTAGAGGAAAAAAGCCGGTACGTTGCTGAAAATTGCCCGGACGGAAGCGGTGAGGGCCCGTTACGATGCATTCATAGCCCGCTACGGAGAAGATGAAGACGTGGTGGCCTACCAGTGGAAGCTAGGAAGCCGGCATCCGGCGGAAGACATTTGTGATATGTACGCTGAGGCGGACCTGTACGGCCTAGGGAAGGGCGTTTTCCCAAAGGACGCCGCTCCGGTGAATCCGGCTCATCCCCATTGCCTGTGCCACTATGCACCGGTATATGAGTCAGAGCTGGAAGGGAAGAAACGGTCCAACAACGTGGAAGCTAGCGGCAATGCCTGGCTGAAGAATCAGTCTCTCAGCGTCCAGGGAAAAATCCTAGGCGTCAAAGTGCGGGAGGAATGGAAGGCCGGCAGGGCTGGATGGAGAAGGCAAGAAACTTTGAAACCGAGGGGCTAAAAGAATCAAGATTGACCAAAGAATGATAAAAATGACCCCAAAGGTAAACGTCGCATGGCGCACGCAGATCTTTACTATCGTGAAATTATCAACAACGGGAAGGAAGCATGTAGCGGAAAAAATTCAAAGAACACGGAATTGACCATTCGTTTTATTGGGGCAGTTTATGATCATGTTTTTGTAAATAAACATGTTCTCAGTGATGGATATCGGACTTTTGGTAAAAGTTGCGATATGGCGGTCTCTTTCCAATGGTTATTGACGAATCAATCCACAAAGGCCGATTTAGTGCTTTTACGGCATGAGCATATTGAAAGCGCAATAGAAAAAAGGTACAATTAAAAAATCACAAAAGCGCATAGTATGGCTGAACGGAAGTATAGTTACAATCAGGCTTTGAAAAAGGCGGGGAAGATGATTACTTTAATTCTTGATGGGGGTTTAGGTGATGAACTGATTTATCGTTATTCTCCTGATCCTGTAAAAAGTGGCTTGGTTGCGTTCAATCGCAATAATGGAGAATGGCGATATATAAAAAAATTGAGGATTTGCCGGATGCTTATACAGAAATGCTTGCAAATGCAGCGAATAAGGTTATGAACGCCACACAAATTCTTCAGAATTTTGTGGTTGTGTTTTTTTTATGTTAGCGTGACGGAGCCCTTTGCCGTGAGCAGAGGGCTTTTCTTATGCCCGAAAAGGAGAGAAAAACATGAAAAAGGATGAACCCATTCCTGACAACAAGAGCACCGGAAGCGATGCTCCTCGAAAAGGCCAGTGCGCCTGGCATTCGGCTGCATAGGCACCGTCCTTAGGCGGGTTCGGTACTTGCCATACAAAGGCATCAGCTCTCCGCAGTGAGGACAGAGGAAATCGGTATGGCGTTTCTGGCTGGTGACTACCCATTCTGTGGAATCGGCTAAAGGATCTTCGGATGCCAGACAAGGTAATCGGGGTCTTGGCAAAACAGGTCTGCTTGAATAATCTATTGGATAGAGGATTGCTCAATTCTCCTTTATTTTGGCTTGGTTACCTTATATTTTGGGGAATTTGATGTTTTTTTCAATATCTATTTGTCTACGACCTCGCAGGTTTAAACGAAGATCCATTTGATGAAGAACACCATAGGAAAATCGAGACCTGTAAATGAAACTTGTCCTCTTCCATTGACCCAGCTCGGGTAACAATAATATAATGGTAAGTCATGGAGGTTACTATGGACCCAATTATCGAAACAAGAGCGCTCACTCATACGTATGTGGATGGGCAAAATGAAGAAATGATAGCTCTGGATGGCATCAGTTTATCTATCATGCCTGGTGAGTTTGTAGCCATCATTGGCACCAATGGGAGCGGTAAGTCAACGTTGGCTCGTCATTTCAATGCCCTTTTGACGCCGACGAAGGGAACCTGTTTGGTAGGCGGCCTTGATACGTCTGTTGAGGAAAACCTTTGGCAGGTACGTCAGACCGTAGGAATGGTTTTCCAGAATCCTGATAACCAGATTGTTGCAGCTGTCGTCGAAGAAGATGTGGCCTTTGGCCTTGAAAACATTGGCGTGCCGGGACCAGAAATCCGGCCTCGAGTGGAAAAGGCTCTTACTGATGTGGGCATGCTTTCTTACGCTAAGCACGCACCGCATCGCTTGTCGGGCGGACAAAAACAGCGCATCGCGATTGCCGGCGTTGTCGCTCTTGAACCCAAATGCATTGTCTTTGACGAGCCAACAGCCATGCTCGATCCGAAAGGACGCAAGGATATTGTCGATACGGTGCTTCGTCTTAATAAGGACAAAGGCATTACCATTGTCTATATTACGCACAAGATGGAAGAAGCCATTTTGGCGGACCGCGTCATTGCCATGAAGGACGGACATATTGAGCTTATGGGGTCACCGAAGGAAGTCTTTACCCAGGTAGACCGGATCCGTGCCTTGGGCCTTGAATGTCCCCTTGCGGCGGAAGTGGCATCGGCTCTTAAAAAAGGCGGCCGCGACTTGCCGAAAATCCTGACCCATAAGGAGCTGTGTGAAGCATTATGTCCATCGAAGTAGATCATATTTCCTATACCTATATGGCCCATACGGCTCTTGAGAACAAGGCCCTCGATGATGTGTCCTTTACGGTGGATAAGGGCGAATTCGTGGCTCTTATTGGTCATACGGGAAGCGGCAAGTCAACCTTGGCAGAGCATTTGAACGGCCTTCTTCACCCCGATACGGGCGAGGTCCGCGTCGATGGGGTGGACCTTGCAGGAAAGGATGCCGCGGCAAAAGCAGCCCGCGGCAAGGTCGGCATGGTTTTCCAGTATCCGGAACATCAGCTCTTTGCCGAAACCATCTATGAAGATATTGCCTTTGGGCCCCGCAACCAGAAAAAAAGTGAAGATGAGGTGGAAGCGTCTGTGCGGCGCGCCATGGCCTTTGTTGACCTAGATTTTGATACGTTTTCTCAGCGTTCTCCCTTTCAGCTTTCAGGCGGACAGATGCGCCGCGTCGCGATTGCTGGCGTCGTTGCCATGGAACCGGATTACCTGATCATGGATGAGCCCAGTGCCGGTCTTGATCCTGTGAGCCGGGACAACATTTTCTCCCAGCTGATGAAAATCTTCGAAAAGCGCCAAATGGGTGTCATTCTCATTACCCATTCCATGGAGGAAGCGGCCCAGTACGCCAGCCGCATCCTTGTCATGAGCGGCGGCAAACTTCATTTGGACGGGCCCAGCCGCGATATCTTTACAACGGAAGGAAAGACCCTCCAGAGACTTTCCATGGATGTGCCGGAAAGCGTCAAGCTTGCCCAGGAGCTCCGTGAGAATGGCCTTCCCCTTGAGGGAACCCCGCTTACGAAAAAAGAGCTCATCAGGGCCATTCAAAAAGCAAAGGGGTGGAAGGTATGCTGACAGAAATTACGTTGGGACAGTACTATCCCGGGTCGTCGCCCATCCATCACCTTGACCCGAGGACCAAGATCCTGGGCGTCCTGTTTTATATGGTCATGGTCTTTTTGGCATCCGATCCGCTAGGATATGGGCTCTTAATTGCCTTTTTGGTCCTTGCCGCGGGTCTTGCTAAACTGCCGCCCGGTCTTCTGCTGAAATCCATCAAACCCCTCTGGGTCATCATTCTTTTAACCCTCTTGATCCACTTTTTTACCGATCCTGGTGAAGTGCTCTGGCACTGGAAGTTCTTGAGTCTCACTAAGGAAGGCATCATCATGGGCGTCAAGATGTCTCTTCGTCTGGTCCTACTCCTTCTTGTCTCGAGCCTCATGACCTTTACGACATCGCCTATTGTCCTTACGGACGGTATTGAAAGCCTGCTGCGGCCTTTCCGCCGCATTGGCGTGCCCGCCCATGAACTTGCCATGATGATGACTATTGCCCTGCGCTTCATTCCGACCCTTCTAGAGGAAACGGACCGCATCATGAAAGCGCAGATGTCCCGCGGCGCTGATTTTTCATCAGGCAATCTCGTTCAGCGAGCAAAGAATCTGCTGCCGATCCTGATTCCTCTTTTCATTTCCTCTTTCCGACGGGCCGATGAGCTCGCCCTTGCCATGGAAGCGCGCTGCTACCATGGTGGGGAGGGACGGACCCGGATGCATGAACTTGTTTACGGGAAACGGGATGGCGCTGCCCTTGCCGTCATGCTGATTCTCTTTATCGTTCTTGTGTACCTGCGCTGGGGGATGAGCGCATGAAAAAGACCATCATGGCTGTGGTTGCCTACGATGGCACCAATTACCAAGGGTTCCAGCGCCAAAAGGACTATGGTGTCGGTGTCCAGCAAGTCCTTGAAAAGGCGCTTTCCACGGCCCTTCATGAGGACATTTCCATCAAGGCCGCAGGCCGTACGGACGCGGGGGTCCATGCCTTGGGCCAGGTCATTTCCTTTGAAACGTCGTCACCCATTCCTCCGGAGAATTATCGGCGTGCCCTGCAGCATCTCCTGCCGCCTGATATCGCCATTCGTGAAGCCTTTATAAAGCCTGACGGCTTCCATGCCCGTTTTGACGCTCTTGATAAGACGTATCGCTATACCGTCCTTTATGCGCCTCTGCCGGATCCCTGCGCGCGGCGCTATGCTTGGGAAGTGCGGTCGTCCCTGACGCTTGCTGCCATGAATGAGGCGGCTGCCCTTCTAGTGGGGACCCATGATTTTTCTTCCTTTAAGAACCAAGGCAGCGAAAAGACGTCGCCTGTAAGGACCCTTTATGAGGCCTATTGGACGCAGGAAAAGGAACGCTTCACCTTTACGATTCGGGGTGATGGCTTCCTCTACCGAATGGTGCGGAACATCGTCGGATGCCTTGTGAAAGTGGGGACGGGGGAGTGGACCGTCGCTGACTTTGCGGCTGTCATGGCGGCCAAGGACCGGAAAAAAGCCGGCGTGGCGGCGCCTGCCTGTGGATTGTCCCTGGTTCACGTATCCTACCCGGAAGAGACTGCAGAGAGATAAGAACTTTCTTTGCAGTCTTTTTTGCTATATCTTAAAGTTATGGATTCATTATCTTTTATTGTATTTTTAAACGTGGGATGCCCTTGGTATACTAGGTGGTGGGTTCTTATAGAAGGGTAAGGAGATCTATCGATATACCATCGATTGTATTTTCTGTTAGGCTTTAGTAAAATAGGAATTCAAAAAAGAAACTTGGAGGAGGCTGTTTATTTTGATTTTTGGGAAGCATCAAGTGGCCCTAGGTGTCCTGGGGATGCTTATTATGGGGCGTGCCCTGCCAGTATGGGCAGCTGAAACTGCTGATGGGAACGTGCAGGAAATTGTCATTACGGCAAACCGGATGGAAAATAAGAAGGTTGATACACCGGCCAATGTGAGCCTTGTTTCCAGTGAAGACCTGACGAACTGGAACAGCCGTTCCGTTGCCGACGCCCTTGAAAACGTACCGGGCGTACGGGTTGTACGAAACGGTCTTGGCACCAATGGAGCGAATGTATATCTTAATGGGGAAGAACGGGTCCTTTTCCTCGTGGATGGCCGCCGCGTCAATACCAGTATGGGGAATACGTCGACGCGGGAGACCTTTGATGCCAATACGCTGCCGCCTGTGGATCTGATCGATCATATTGAAATCGTCAAGGGCGGTGCTTCCACCGTATATGGGGCTGACGCCGTGGGCGGTGTCATCAATATCATCACCAAATCCCCGGAAAAGGTTTCGGGCAAGGTCCATGTGGGCTACGGCTCCTGGGGCAACCAGCAGTGGGGCTTTGATGTAGGCGGTAAGGAAGGAAAGACCGGTCTTGTTGTGGCAGGAAATAGGGAAAAAGTCTCCTACCTCAAATATAAGGACACGAACGGCGATACCAAGAAATGGCCCGGTCAGTCCAACTACACGCAGGACAGCATGTCCCTCAAACTGACCCAGGACTTCACTGACCAGGATGGCCTCACTTTTACCTATGATTATTCCGATCTCGATGGGTTCAGCCCCTATTCTGTTGTAGATTATTACAGTTCCTCTTTTGTGACGAAAAAGACCAATAACGTAAGCCTTATGTATGACTGGAACCGCAATGAAAAAAACAGCGGTTTCCTGCGGGCTTACCGGAACTACAACCACTATTATAACTACGGTCATATGTACGAAATGGACTGGGCCGTAGAAGGACAGCAGAACGTGGCCCTTTCCGATACGAACCGTCTCCTTGCTGGGGCCGAGTTCCGTCATGCCAGCGTCAACAATACGGACTTTTATGACGAGAAAAAAAGCTATGAAAATCGTTCCCTTTATCTCCAAGATCAATGGGAATTGGCACCGACGTGGCAGCTCAATACGGGCCTTCGCTATGACAACTATCACAATCTGGCAAGCCGCACAACAGGAAGCGCTGCTATCAATAAGAAGTTTGATGAAGATAGCCATGCCTATTTCGCGTGGAATCAGGTCTTCAAGGTCCCGAATATGGATGACCTCTATTACTGGTCTTCTTGGGGCAATGGCGCTGGTTATTTTGCCAATCCTAACCTTAGGCCGGAAACGGGCAATGTCTATACCTTGGGCTGGGACTTCAAATCCTCTCCGTCAACGGATTGGCATGTGAGCGCCTTCTACAGCAATCTCCATGATGCGATTCGCTGGGTCACAGATGACTATATGGCCTATCATACACTCAATGTAAGACGCGAAAAGAAACAAGGCTTTGAAGTTTCGGCAACGCATAAACTGAATGACCATTGGGACCTCAATGCATCCTATACGTATGTGAAGGTCCGTAAGGATGAAAGCGGCGACGGCTATGTCCGCGACCTTAACTATGCGCCCAACTATTATCAGTTCGGTGCCCGCTACCATGATGATGCGTGGAACGTGAACCTTGTGGGCCGTGCAGCAAATGGCCTATCTGGACAGCGCTATGGGGAAAATCGCTATCTTACGCTGGACCTCAATGCCCGCTATACCTTTGATAAGCACTGGACGGGCTTTGCCACGATCTATAACCTCAATAATGCTGCCTATGCGGAAATGGGCGGTGCCCTAAACGGTCAGGACCGCTATCCTATGCCGGGCCGCCGCGTCATCGTTGGGGCAGAATATAAGTTCTAAAATAGGCCAAATCCTCCTTACAGGAAGGGCCAACCATGATATAATAAGGGAACCGCTTACGGGCGGTTCCTTTATTGCTTACCATGAAAGGAGGCGTCTCATGAAAAGAAAGCCTGCGCTTTTATTGTGCGTCCTCTTCCTTTTTCTCTTGCTGCTGACGAGCTGCGGCAAAAGCACTACAGAAGGCGCTTATTCGGCGGTGGATGCCCGGGGAAAGACCGTTTCCCTTTCCCACGAGCCGCGACGCATCCTGACAGACTCCCTGCACCTTGACGAGACGCTCCTTACGGTTGTTCCTAAAAGCCATCTTGCAGGGGCCTATTATCTTGACGGCGAGCCCGGTCTTTCCTTTATTGCCAAGGAAACAGAAACGCTCACAAAGGTGCGGGAGTATACGCCGGAACGCATTGCTGCCTTACAGCCTGATGTCTTTGTCGTGTCAGACTGGTCAGACCCTCTGCTTGTAAAAAAAGTAGAAGAAATGGGGATTCCTGTTTTTTTCTGCCACGGACCTGTTACGGTCGCCCAGATTGAGGATAATGTGCGCCTCCTTGCCCTTTTGACGCGGCAGGAAATCGTGGGCCGTAAGGTCATTGCCAGAATGGAGCGCGAACTGGACGAGATTGAAGAGGTTACTGCAAGCCAAAAAGGCCGCAAACCGGTGGGCATCCTCCTTTCTCTCATGAGCCAGTACGGTGGGGCAGGGTCCCTTTACGATGAATTGGCCGCTCGCGGCGGCTGGGTTAACGGTCTTAGTAAGGGAGGATTGAAAAACGGGATGCCTTTATCGAAGGAAGCTATCCTTGCAGCGCGGCCTGACTTTTTTCTCGTCTCTGACCCCTATCCGTCTGAATATGAGGACTATGAGCATTTTTTGCAAGGCTTTTTCGCTGATCCCTTTTACGCATCCTTGAGGGACTCTGTACGGATGGAACGACTGGCCGATCGTTACGTCTATGATGCATCGCCTATGGCGGTTTACGGCATCAAGAAAATGAGCAATCACGCCTATGGCAAGATTCTTTTTCCTGACGAACCGGAAGAACTCCTGAAAGGATATGAACCATGATCGACCTTATCGATGTGACGGCAGGCTACAGGAATCGGCCTATAATCAAGAACTTTTCCCTTCGGTTGGAACGGGGCAATTTTGTCGTCCTCATTGGCCCCAATGGGGCGGGAAAAAGTACGCTGCTGCGGGTTATGGCAGGCCTTTTGCCGATCAACCGCGGAATGCGCCATCTTGACGGAAAGGATTATGAACGTTATTCACGGCGTCTTTTTTCCCAGCGCGTGACCTATCTTCCCCAAGACCGGAACCTGTCCCTTCCTTATACGGCCGTGGAAATCGTCCTTTTTGGTGCCTATGCCCGTCATGGGCTTTGGGAAACGCTGGGTGAATCGGAACAGCGTAGGGCTCGTGAGGCCCTCAAACAGGTCGGGGCAGCTGCCCTTTTTGATCGGCCGGTGACAGAACTATCCGGTGGAGAGCGGCAGCGCGTCCTTCTGGCCCGCTCTCTTTTTGCGGGTGGGGAGACTTACCTGCTTGACGAGCCAACGGCAGAACTTGATCCTGTTGAAGAAGAACGGGTCATGCATACCTTTCAGGGACTTTCCCGGAAAGGGGCCTGCGTCGTCATGGCCCTTCATGATCTGTCCCTTGCCGCACGTTATGGAAATCAATTGGTCCTGCTTGGAAAAACGGGAGCCATCGCAGCCGGGCGTCCTGCCGAGGTCCTTGCTGCGGGCGTACTTTCAAGGGCCTATGGCGTTCCCCTTCAGGTAGAACGCAGCGAAGGGTTCATTATTACAGAAGATAAAGGAAATCATCCTACTAAGGAAGAAGGAATTTGGGAATGATTGGTATCAAACAAGGCGTTGAATGGTTTTTGCGGGGCGGTCCTGTCATGTGGCCCCTGCTCCTATGTTCTATGGCCTCATTGGCACTCATATTAGATCGCTTTGCTTTTTTTCATCGGGCCGATACGGACCGCAGCTTTGCCCGTACTTTTTGCAAGGCTTTGCGCCGCGATGACTGGCAGGAAGCTGATCGTGTCGCCCAAGCGACCAAAGGTGGGGAGGCTCATCTTGCCGTGCGGCTCCTTGATGCACCGGAAGAAATTCGCGCCCAAGAAGCCTTTATCATGAGCGAAAGCAAACAGGTTCTTGACCGTTATAAGGAAGGCCTTTCCTATCTATCCGTCATCATTACCTTGGCACCTCTTTTGGGACTCCTTGGGACCATTACGGGAATGATGGCTTCATTTGGAAACCTAGGTTCCCGCTGGGAAAATCCCTTTGCCGTGACAAGCGGCATTGGGGAGGCCCTCATTACCACGGTCTTTGGTCTTGCCATTGCCATCGTGACTCTTTGCTGCCATGCCTATTTTGAGGAACGGGTCCACCGCATTGCCCTTGATATGGAAATGATTGCCAGTACTTTCAGCGAAGCCATCGTGCGCCAAAAGAAAGGAGACCAGTCATGATCCGTCTGACTGATGACTCGGAAAAGGAGCCAATCATCCAGCTAAGTCCTATGATTGACCTTGTGTTTCTGCTCCTTGTGGTCTTCATTGTGGCGACGATGTACCTTACCCAGACCCATGCTCTCCCTGTTAATCTTCCCAAAGGAGAGGCTCCCCTTGTTGAGCAGAAAGCAGTAACGGTTACGATTGATAAAAAAGGAACCCTCCATCTGGATGGAAAGGCACTTTCACCGAAGGAACTAGAAGAGGCTGCGCAGCAGCTTCCTAAAGCGACTCCTGTCATCGTGGAAGCAGATGAAACCGTGCCTTATGGCCGGGTTATGGGAACCCTTGAAATCCTGCGCCGCGCCCGCGTCACAGATTTTTCCCTTGCTGTAGAAGGCGGTAAAGCATCATGAAGCGTTTGCCCTTAAAAGGGTCTTTGCTGCTGTCCCTTGTCCTTCATCTTATTCTTCTTTTTGCCATAGGATTGATGGCCGGCCGGCGTACGATCCAAAAACCACGTCTTCTTATAGGCGTAAAGCTTATGGAGCCGGGCCGTGGGACAGAAGGTCACGATTCTTCTGCAGGCGGCAGCAAAGAGGCTTTGGAACATTCGCTTTCCTCCCTTACCGCTTCTATGCTGGAAGAAGGCCCTGTGAAGGATGATGCGTCGCCTGATAAACCGCGGAAAGCCTCCATGGCATCCTACACAGGGAATGGGTCCGCTGGTGGAAAAAAGGCACCCATGGAATCAGGGGCCGGTACTGGAAGCGGAACGGGAATCGGCGTAGGCAGCGGTGATGGCAACGGTGACGGCCGTGGCGGCGCTTCCGGGGAAGGCAATGATGCTTCGCGGGGGGCAACGCTGACGAGCTACCGCAAGATCTATCCCCAAAGTGCCCGTCGAGCCGGTGAAACAGGGAGTGTCGATGTTGGTGTTGCCGTCAGTGAAGAGGGCAGCGTAACAAGTGCTTGGGTGACTGCTTCAAGCGGTTACGAACGACTGGATCAAGCCGCCCTTGATTCAGCCTACACTTGGCATTTTGACCCTGCCCTTGATGCAGCCGGCCGTCCCATAGCAGGAGAAACCGTGATTCGTGTTCGTTATGAATTGAACTGATTGTGAAAGGATGGATTGCCATGAAAAAACTTATGACAGCACTTTTCATTTCAGCAGCCCTTGGTATGCCGTTTTTAGCTGCTGCAGAGGCGAAGGGAATCGACCTTGTCCAAGCCGCTCATCTGACGGTTGAGCAAAAACTTGAAGGGACCGTGCATAATCAAGTGGTCTATGCCCAGAATGGTCTTGCAATATGGGATCAGATCATTGAAAAAGAGTCCCTTGCCATCCACTATCCAAAGATTCATTTGGCAGGTCATGGGGATGAGGCCCGGCGCATGAACCGTTATTTTCGGAAACGGGCCAAGTCATCGATGAAAAATTATGAAAAAGCGACGCTCCCTGATGCGAAACTGACAAGTCATGTCAATTATCTGCTTTCCTATCATGGCGATCAGTTTCTTTCCTTCCGGGAATATGGCTATGATTACTTTGAACGGGCGGCTCATCCAACGAGCTGGGAATTGGGTGTGACTTTTTCCATAGAGACGGGCCGGCCTGTTTCTTGGCAGGAAGTGCTTGCGGCGGAAGGAAAGAAAGCTTATACGTTAAAGGAAATCAATCGCCGCCTCTTCGCGTCGTCCTATGGAAAGGCGCATGCTTTTTATTACGATTTTAAGGGCCTCACGGCACTTCCTAAAAATTATTACCTAGATGAAAAGGGAACCATCCATTTTGTTTTTGGACAATACGAAATTGCTCCTTATTCAAGCGGAATCATTGATCTTCCGATGAACTGAGGAATCGCCCCATGAGGCGAAACGGAGGCCTTCCCCAAGGAAGGCCTTTTCTTTGCAAAGTTTCGTTAACCTATATAAAATATAGTTGAACGAAAAAGAAAAAAAGAGTAGGATAACAGCGTATGAAACGAGTACTGGATTTTATCAAAGCCTTGGGGGCGTTCCAAGGAAAACGCTATGACCACAGCTATATTGGGCGAGTAAGCATTGCTTTTTGGGGCGAGGAGGATGCTTCCTGCACGTTTTCCTGCCACCGTCAGTGGCAGAAAAAAAGCGTGGAATGCCTGCGCGTGGAAGCAACGAACAAGGCAGGAATCCTTGTGGGTCTTTTGGAAGCTTGGATTTTCTTTTCTCCCAATATCGTTCCTGCAATACCCAAACAGGATCCTTTTCCAATGGGGACTCTGTGGAAGACCTATTCCCGTGAGTCGGTCATTCAGTTTGCCAAGGAAACAGGGGACATGAATCCCATCCATTTAGCGGAGCGTCCCGTTGTCCAGGGGCTCTTGCTCCTAAAGGACCTTGCTGCCTATGGGAACGATCCGGACTTTTTATCCATGACATTTTCGTCACCCCTTTACGTTGGGGAGCCTATTTATCTTGAGGAGGAACCTTGCCATGACCGAAAACTCTATGCATCAAGCTCGCGGGACTTTGTCCGCTCAATCGTCCGTCCGGAAGATGACCTTGACGGGTGTCTGTGTCGCGCTGTTAGCGGCTTCGGCGTACATTTCTTTTCCGCTGCCTTTTACTCCGGCCATGGTGACGGCACTCACCATCATGGTTAATTTCGTTGCTTTTGTCATGACCCCCAAGGAAGCGGGACTGACGCTCTTGATCTATCTTTTATTGGGAATTGTCGGAGTTCCTGTCTTTGTTGGCGGGACGAGCGGGATTGCCAAGATCATTGGACCAACGGGCGGTTTCAATATTGGATTTTTGGTGGCGGCTATGGTGATGAGTGCTGTACGCGGCAAGAGCCATGATTTCAAGAAACTCATCATGACGGGAATCTTTGTCGGCATGCCCATCATCTATATTGGCGGCTGCATCAGTATGTATGCCGTAAACCGCATCAGTGTTTGGGCTACCCTTTTGACGGCCGTCATTCCTTTCCTTTTTGGAGATGTTGTCAAAGTTGTCATTGCTGCCATGATAGCCGTTAGGGTCAGTAAATTCCGCGTAGGTGCCTGATGGAGGAGGCGGTCTATCTGTTAGGGGGACTTAGAAGTCCCATTGGCCTTACTGGCGGTGTTTTTCAAGCGATTCGTCCGGAAGAATTGGGGGCTGCCCTCTTCCGGGCGATTTTTGCTAAGCTGCCTGAGGCAAGAAAAGCAGACGAAGTGATGGGGGGCAATGCCGTTGGGAGTGGGGGAAACCTCATGCGTCTTACGGCCCTTATGGCAGGACTTGATGAAAAAGTGCCTGCCCTGACCCTTGATATGCAGTGTGCGTCTGCCGCAGCGGCGATTGTTATGGGGTATGCCAAGATTCGGAGCGGTCTTTCGGACCTGATTATCTGCGGCGGCCTGGAATCGACCAGCCTTCAGCCTCTTCGACAGTATGCCCCCAAGGATCCTCGCTATCATGAAAAAGGCTTCAAGGTGGCCCAGTTTTCCCCGGATACGATAAGTCCCCGAGCCATGCTCGAAGGCGCGGAACGGACGGCTCAGCTCTTTGACGTAACGCGGGAGGAACTTGATCCTTGGGCCGTGAGAAGCCATGCTCGAGCGGCTGCGGCTAGACCTGTTGTAGCCCCTTTTATCGCCCCCTTATTCGGTGTTTGTGAAGATGAAGGCATCCGGCCTCACTTTTCCCAAAAACTGGCACGCCGCATGCCGACACTCTTTACGGAAGAAGAAACGAGGAACCTTCTGGGGGATGCGGCACCGATTCGGAAAATCGTCCCGACCTTGACCGCGGCAACGAGCTGCCTCACTCATGATGGGGCGGCCTTTGTCGTCCTTGCGTCGCAAAGGAAAGTGGCGGACCTTGGACCCCACGTAAAACCGCTGGCACGGATCATAGGTGCTGCCGACGTTGGTGTTGATCCACGGTTAAGTCCTTTGGGGACCCTAAAGGTCGGAGAAAAGCTCTTGCAGCAGGCTGGACTTCATTTTTCTGACATGGACAGCATTGAATATAATGAAGCCTTCGCGGTGATCAGTGCTCTGTTTGCCCGGCAGCATCCGGAAGCCTTGGATGCCTATCTGCCTCTAGGAGGGGCGCTTTCCTATGGGCATCCTTACGGCGCAAGCGGGGCTATCCTGACCATTCATGCTTTGGCCCATCTCACGCGGAAAAAGGGACGCTTTGGCCTTATTGCTGTGGCTGGGGCCGGTGGAACGGGCAGCGGTCTTTTATTGGAACGGGTGTCATGATGAATTATATGGATCTATTGCTGACGCAGGCAGGAAAACTGCCGCAAAAGGTGTTTCTGGTGACGGAAACGAAACGCTTGACCTATGAGGCCGTGTGTGATGCGGCTCTTTCCTACGCAGCGCGTCTCCAGTCCCTTTCCTGCCCTAAAGGGACGCTTCTTATTGTCCGGAAAGACCCGGTGGCCCAGCTCACTGCTTTTTTAGGTGCCCAAAAAGCAGGGTTTGTGCCTATTTTAGGTCATCCGGACCTGACGCCTCTTCTAGCGGAAACACTGTCCAAAAAGCGGGGCATTGCCTATATTGATGATGGGCAGTTCCGAGTGGGGCAATCGGGGAGCATGGTGCCCCAAGGGGCCATTATGGGCGTCCTCAGTTCCGGCTCAACTGACCTGCCCAAGCTTCTTTTTCGGACTTATGAAAGCTGGGCTGATTTCTTTCCTGAGCAGTGCCGCATTTTTGGCCTCAAGAGGGATTCCGTTGCCTTTACGGAAGGAAGCATGAGCTTTACGGGAAATCTCAGCGTCTTTGCCAGTGTGCTTTATGCGGGGGCTTCGCTTGTCATGGGAGAGGGGCTTTATCCCAAAAGATGGGAAACCCTTCTTTATCGGGAAGGCGTCACCTATCTTTACCTTGTTCCTGTTAAACTAAAACTCTTTTTGCGGATCATCAGGCACCCTTTTCTTTCTGTCACTACTGTTATGGCGGGGTCCCAACTCCTTGACCGCGATACAGCAAAGGCCTTGAAGCGGGCTTTTCCCCATAGTGAGATCTATCTTTATTACGGAGCCACGGAACTCAATTATGTTACGTACCTTACCTACAAAGAACTGCTCCAGCATCCTATGAGCGTTGGTCGTCCTGTGAAAGGGGTCAGCGTCGACATTCGGGATGGCCTGATCTATATTGATACTCCGTATCATGTAGCGGGCCTTTCCCAGCCTTGTACCTTGGGGGATGAAGGCTTTTTTGATGAAGCAGGCTATCTAATCTTTTTAGGCCGAAAGGGGGATGTGGTAAGCATCGGCGGTCTGACCATCAGCTGCAGCAAAGTGGAAAACGCGCTCTTGTCATTGCCTTATGTGTCGGATGCCATTGTCCTTTCTGTAGCCGATAGAAAGCGGGATGAAACCATGGCCGCTTTTCTTGTCCTTAAAGAAGAAAAGAACCAGTCGGCCATCCGGATGGACCTTAAGACCAGGCTCATGATCCAGGAAATGCCCCGTCATCTCATCATCTGCTCTGAACTGCCTCTTACTGCAGCTGGAAAGGTTGATCGCAGAGCCCTTCTAAAAATGCTCGAAAACAAAGGAAGTCCGATCGTCTGATAGGAAAACTCGTTGCTTTACCTCTCCTCATCCCAATGAACCTTTCTGGTTGATCGGGACTTTTTTGTTGGGAAAGGTCCCTTCTATTGGAATTTTTACCTATTTTTGCCCTTTTTCTTATTCCTTTCGCAATTTTTTCACAACCCTTATTTGAGATTACCCCGTGAAAAAGGTATACTATAAAGATAGAATCTATTGTCTTGTACAAAAGGAGAGTCTTTCTATGCGGATACATCATTCATTGGTTCTTGCCGTTCTTCTGTCTTTGGGAACGACCGGTACGGTCTTTGCAGAAACAGTCCCTGCCGCGGCTGCCCAAACGGAACCTGCAGCAACCCAGACACAGCAGGCTGTGCCTTCACTGCCTGTCATTCCCTCCGATGAAAATGGGGAAGTCCTCGATCCCAGTCTCTTTAAGGCCGTAAAGACGGTTTCAGGGGAAACGCTAAGTCTTGGGGATGGCTATGCAGCTTCTCAGCAGGATCAAAATGCCTTGTACTTCCAAAATGGGGCCAACATCACGGTAACCCACAGCAATATCAGTAAGCTGGGGCATACAACGAGCATCAAGGGAAGCCGCCTGAACGGCCAAAATGCGCTTGTCCTTTCACATAACAGTACGGCCCTTTTGGAAGGCTGTGTCCTTAACAGTCAGGCTGATGGAGCGGCTGCGGTGTTTGCTGCTGGACCGGAAGCTTCCGTGAAACTCCATAACACCAATGTACGCACGTCGGGACTGTGGTCTCCTGGTCTTGCCGTTCAAAAAGAAGGCAAGGCAGAAGCCAATAATGTCAATATCGGTACGACCGGTGCTTATTCAGCGGCACTTTCCGCGGGGGGCGGCAAATCGACCGTGACCGTGACCCAGAGTACCCTTTCGACGACGGGGGTTGAAAGCCCCATCATTTATTCCGGCGGTGATATTGCTGTTTCCGAAGTGCGCGGCGGGGCTGGAGCTTCCAGTCTTGTTGTCGTTGAAGGTTCCAACGTAGCCCATCTTGAGTATGCGGACTTTACTGGCGGTGGTACAGAAGGCATCCTCCTTTACCGCCAACTCAGCAAAGTCCCCGATGCTGACCATGTGACCCGTTTTTCGGCCAAACATGCCTCCCTGCGTCACGTTGGGGCAGGCCCCATGTTCTTTGTGACGAACACCAATGCCCGCATCTATGCAGAAATGACAGGCTTTCAGTATGAAGGTAAAGAGCTCATCCGTGTTGGGGCCGGCCACTGGGGCAAGGAAGGTCAAAATGGGGCTGTCCTTGAATTCATCGGCAATAACCAGCCGATGAGCGGTGATATTACGGTTGACGACTTAAGCTCCGTCACCATGACCCTTCAAAACGAAAGTCATTGGTATGGGACCATCAATGAAAAGAAAACGGCCAAATCCGTCAAGGTTGGCCTTGACGGAAAATCAACATGGAGCCTTTCCGGAGACGCCCATGTAAACGTCCTCATCGACGGTGATACGACGCTGAAGAACATCACGGGGAACGGATACTGCATTTTCTATGATTCGGCAGATCCCTTGAATCACTGGCTTGAGGGCAAGACCTTTACGCTTACAGGTGGCGGCGCCGTGACGCCGGAACCGGCCGTCATGACGGCAAAATAAGGAGTCTTGTCTCTTCCTTCCTGTTCTAGATTGGAGGCCCATCCATGAAACGTCTGCAAAAGCTAGCTGTCTTCCTTCTTGCCCTTCTCCTTGTGACCGTGCCCGCCCTTGCGGCTGCACCGACCAAAGCCGATAAAAAAGAGGCTGAGCGCCAGGAACTTCGCACCAAAACATACCAAGCCCTAAAGCTTCTTTACGAAAAGAAACCGAAATCGAAACGGGCCATTGAGCATGCCTACGGCTACGCTGTCTTTGTCGATACAAGCTACACGGCCGGTTTCATTGGCGGCGGTCACGGAAGAGGCCGGGCTGTCAATAACAGTAATGGTACGGAAGTCTTCATGAAGATGGCCCAAGGAAAATTGGGCCTTGGCCTAGGTGTCCGCCAGACCAATACAATCTTTGTCTTTGATACGATCGATGCTTTTACCAGCTTCATCACCAAAGGCTGGACATTTGGCGGACAGGCTGCGGCAGCTGCCACGGATGATGTCCATGGTGACAGCCTTGAAGGGTCCTTCCAGGTAGCACCGGGAATGTGGATGTATCAAATGACGACCAAGGGGCTTGCGGCGGAACTGACGGCAACAGGAACGCGGTTCTATGTTGACAACGACCTGAATAAAACGCAGATTCCGGCGGTCAAGGAATAAGTTATGGAAGACCAGCTGACCCTTTCCCCCGTTGCCTATTATGAAGGCCCTTTGACGGAGAAGTTTGGCCTGCCTCGGCAGAGCGGGCTGGTGCCGGAAATTGAAGGCACCCTTGTCTTTACACCGCCGTATCGGATGCGGGAAGCGTTCCGCGGTATGGAAGGCTTTTCCCATCTGTGGCTGATCTGGGGTTTTTCAAAGAACCATACTTGGTCCCCGACGGTGCGTCCGCCCCGCCTTGGCGGCAATGAACGGCTCGGCGTTTTTGCCACCCGCGCGCCTTTTCGGCCCAATCCCTTGGGACTCTCTCTTGTAGAACTTGTAGAAATCAAGGACGGCGGAGTCAAGGGACTCCTTCTCGTTGTACGGGGAGCTGATCTGATGAGCGGCACGCCTATCTATGATATCAAGCCCTATATCCCTTACGCCGATGCTCGTCCTCAGGCACGGAGCGGCTTTGCCACAGGACCTGATGCCGAACTTTGCGTGAAGTGCGATGAGGCCCTTCTTGCTCCTTTTACGCCTACCCAGCGGCAGGCCCTCAAAAAGGTCCTTGCTCAAGATCCGCGCCCTCATTATCAGCATGATGCCCAGCGAATCTACGGGATGAGTTTTGCTGGCTTTGATGTGCACTTCCGTATCGATGATAGAACGGTTCTTGTGACAGATATCCGAAAAGGATCTTCTGATTGATTTATTTTGAAAGGAGCCTATTCCTATGAAGAAAAAAATCCTGGCTTTGACTCTTGCCCTTTGTGCCTCCCTTTCTGCAGCGGCGATTCCTGTATCTGCGGAAGTGGAGACAAAATCAGCGGCCATTGCCAATATTGATATGAGCTGGCCCTATATCAAGGCCGACAATAAGGCTGCAACAAAGGCCATCAACAGTGACCTCCGCGTCTATATGGATGATTTCCGCTACGATTATATGTATCGAAAATTTTTGAGCGGGCGGACCTGGTTTGAAACGGCCTACGAAGATAAAGATATTGCCAGTGTAGTGCTCTATGATCTGCGCAATGATGGGAAGACCAATACGACAACGGTCCATGCCATCAACTACGATTTAAAGACAGGGCAGCGCATTCCACTGGAAAAGGTCTGCCGGATGACAGTGGATGACCTCGTGAAAAAGGCAGCTACTAGCTTCTATCGCGATGGTTATATTCGCATAACGCCAAAGAAAATGCCTACCCGTGTACCCGAAGATTATGTCTTTAACCAAAATGGCGGCATTACCCTTTATTTTCAAGTCGGAGAGGTGGGGGACCTCCTTGATGGAAATGTAACGGCTCGCTTTACACCGGAAGAAATCAGGGAAATCAATGCGCAGCATCCGCTTCACTGAAAAAACGCTTACACGTGCGCTTACAGCAGGGGTCCTTATGGGATCCCTGTTTCTTCCATTTTCAGCAGGCGCAGCATCCCCCGAGCGCACTGCTGAATCTAAAAGCGTTCCTGCCGCAGCGGTTTCAGCACAGGAAAAGGTCAGCCAAGAAAAGATCGTCAAGGAAAACCTTAAGATTGCCGGTACGGCCCTTATGTGCGCCGGCACGTACAGCATGGGTGAAGGCAGCAGCGAACACAGCCTCTTTTCTGACTATGGGTGGGACGTTTCGCCTTTTCGTGCCGCTTCGGATGATACGGACGTCCATTTTGCTGTCGCTGTAAGCAAAAAGGCCTACGGCAGGACGTATCCAACTATTCTTGCTTTTCGAGGCAGCCAGACCAAGACGGATTGGAAGACCAATTTCAGGGCGTCCCTGGTCCCCTTTGACGAGAAAAACAAAACGGCCGATCCGAAAACCGTTCCCAGCGTCCATGAAGGGTTTGAACGCTATGCCGCAACGGTCCTTCGGACGCCCATGGACCTTGATGGCGATGGCAAGGAAGAAATGGTTGCCCCTTATCTCAAACAGCATCCAGACCGCAGGCTCTACCTCACCGGTCACAGTCTGGGCGGCGCGGTTGCAAGCCTTGTTGCGGAACGTCTTGTGGAAAAGGGCGTTCCTAAAGCTCAGGTCCCGGTCATTACTTTTGGTGCGCCTGCTGTTGGCAATAAAGCTTTTGCCGATGTCTATGGGAAGCGAATTGACCTGATTCGGGTAGTCACAAGCCTTGATCCCGTACCGGGCAGTCTTCAGACTTTTTTTGGAGGTGACTTTACCCAATTTGGAAAGGTGGTCAAATTTAACCTTTCGAAGAACTATTCTGGATATCAGCATCCTGTTTCCTTTTATCTTGACCTTGCCCTGCGGCGTTTTTATGATTCCTATGATGAAGCGGTCAAAATGGGCCTTCTTCAAAAGGTTCCTTTGGCGCAGGAACAAGGGAAAAAGCCGATGTCAGCCCTTGCGCTCTATACGACGGAAGATTCCTTTGATGATCGTTTTTCGCCCGATCTGGGGCGATTTGTCCTCGATGATTATCGGGCGATGTTGCCGCGGTATACAGTGCTTGACGTAAAGCACGAAAAAGAGGATAATTTTCGCATTGAGGAAGGCACGCTTATGAAAGCCGCACAAAAGGCCGGTGCCTCGTACCTTATCATCGTGACCCTCGATATAAAGCGCCTTGGACAGAGCCGGGCCTTTTATATCACGCTTTCGCAACATGTACGGAGTCTAGAAGGCCCCGGACTTTCCACGCTGACCATGGGCAGTACCCGTGTCAGCTTTGACCAAGGACTGACGCAGGCCACGCTTTCCCTTCTTGAAGACCAAAAAGCGGTCATCAGAAACCTCCTTCCCTTTATAAGGACAGAAGAAAGGCTCTGGAATCTCACCCCAGGAGATGATACGAGTGAAAATCATTGATGCTCATATGCATTTTGCCCGCTTTCCCGGATTTGATGAAGTTGCCCATCATGCTGGACATGAAAATACGGCAGCCCATTACCTTGCAGCCTGCCATGAAAATGGCATTGTCATGAGTATTGTCATGGGCAATGCCTCTGGCGGTAAGCCCCAGTTTGGCGGGATTGCACCTCAAGTGCCTGATCTGGCCGGCCCTTTTGATCTGCTTCATTACAATCAGGGAAAGGAAATCTGCTACTGTGTAGGCATCCAGAGTGAGCAGCTGACCCTTGCAAACTGTGAAGCGTCGGCTAAGGAGACGGAACGGTTCCTCAAGACGCCGCAATGTGTCGGAATCAAGATTTATACAGGCTACAATCGGGTCTATGCCAAGGATCCCCGTCACGAACCTTTTTACGCCCTTGCCGAAAAGTATGATGTGCCCGTCTGCTTTCACATGGGGGAGACGGCTGGCGGCCATGGTCTTTTGAAATATGCCCATCCTCTCACCCTTGATGAGACTGCAGCTTCCCATCCCCGTGTACGTTTTATCATTGCCCATGTGGGAAGCCCATGGATCCTTGACGCCGTAGAAGTCATGGCCAAGAATGAAAACGTCTATATCGATGTTTCGGGCCTCCTCGTTGGCCGCGCCAGTGGGGAGGAATATCTCAAAAAACAGCAGGCCTATTTTGCTTATCTGCGCATGTGGCTTGATTACGCCGAGCGCTATGACAAGGTCATGTATGGGACCGATTGGCCCCTTATCAACATCAAGAGTTATTTGGATGTCATGAAGGCGGTGATCCCGGCAGAACATCACGAAGACGTTTTTTATAACAACGCCCTGCGCTGTTACAAAAAAATCGAAGGCCTTTTATGATGCTGTGACCCAAAGGGTACTGAAAGGAGAAATGACATGATTACAGGAACGCAAAAAGAAATCGACCGCATCCTTCCCTTTATGACAGGACGCCTCCAAAAGGCCCTTGCTGCTGTACGGGACCTGGATCTTGAAACACTGCCCCTTGGAAAGACTATCATTGACGGCGAGGAAATCTTTGTCAGCACCAATGAATATGAGACGGAACCTTTTGAGGACCGACGTCCGGAAAAGCACGAATGCTATATCGACATCCAGCTCATGGCAGAAGGTACGGAAACACTGGGCTTTACGGATGTAGAACATGTTTCCGATATGACCGAAGATCGGCGTAAAACGAGTGATGTCTCTTTCTATGGCAAGACAGAACGGGAAAACGTTGTAACCCTCCAAAAAGGGGACTTTGCCATCTTCTTTCCTTGGGAAGTCCATCGGCCCAACTGTGAGGCTCAAGAAGGAAAGCCATCCCATGTGAAGAAAGCCGTTGTAAAAGTGCGCTTTGACGGGAAATGAGAGACGAAGGATCTGGAAGGACGCTTTTTTCAGATCCATTTTTTGTATTCCTTTCTTTCCTTTGTCGTTTCCTTACAATCCGGAACGGAAACTCAAAAAAAGTGGGACGGACAAGTAACATTTTGATGTTGCAAATATCTTGAAATTTTGTAAAATGGAAGCATAAGGAAAAGTCTGTGTTGCTTTTCGAGTGTTAAGGGAGGTCATCATTATGGCATGTTTTATCGTACCTGCAGCAGAAGCGATTGCTGTAACGGCAGCAACGAAGCTTTTGGGTCATAAAAAAGCAAAAAAAAACAGCGGCGTTCGGACTCTTTTCGTAACGGAAAAATTGGGCTGGCTCAACAAGATGCTCTGGGGCGGCAGCGCGCTCCTGGCCTTTGAACATCTTTGGCATGGTGAGGTCGTTCCTTTCTTCCCCTTCCTGTCGGCCATGGAATCAGCGGAAGAAACGGCTTCCATGCTTCATGAAATGGGTACCGTTGGGGCCGGTATGGCGCTCATGGTGACCGGCGTCTGGATCGGTATGGTTGCCGTCAGCCGCGTTCTTGAGAAAAAGGCGCTCCGCGAAGCAAAATCCGCCGGAAGCGAGGCCTGATCATGACCCTGCTCATCACCGTTTTTGCAGCGGTTGCGGCAACGGCGCTCTGGTATGGGTCGGACTCGCGGCATCAGATGAAATGGGGGACCCTGTGCTGGCTTTTTTGGGGTGCTTCCCTCATGTGGCTGGTGGATGCCATCTTTGAATATCGGGAACTGGGCGCGAGCTATTTCACACCCGACTTGGAATCCCTTGTGAATGATGCGTTCCTGGGCCTTTCAGTTGTGGCCCTAGCCCTTGTCATATGGATTGTCAATCTCTTGATTACAGATCCCAAGCATGTTGTCCGGAATGAACTGATCCACAAATCATAATACGCAGGGGACCATGGGATGCCATGGTCCCTTTCCTTAGGAAGGAGACAAAACCATGTTTTTGGATGAAGCCCTCAAAAAAGAACCCAAATCCCTTCAAGAGACGTTTCATACCTGGTATGACTTCATGGAAGACCGCATCACTTTTGGTCAGTTTGTGAGCCTTTTGCATACGAAGAACCACTGTGCCCGGGTGCTCCTTTATTGCCTGAAGATTGCCAACCTGGCCAAGCTTTCTGAAGAAGAACGGAGCGTTCTTGTGAAGGCTTCAGTATTCCACGATTCACGTCGGCAGGACGACACGCGTGATGTTGGACACGGTGCGCGGGCTGCGGAAAACTTCAAAGCCTTTGCTGAACGCGGCGAAGTGGCTTTTGACGAACGAACCTATCTTATCATGGCCT
This sequence comes from Acidaminococcus sp. AM33-14BH, assembly GCF_003603525.1. Classification (NCBI taxonomy): domain Bacteria; kingdom Bacillati; phylum Bacillota; class Negativicutes; order Acidaminococcales; family Acidaminococcaceae; genus Acidaminococcus; species Acidaminococcus sp. AM33-14BH. The sequence goes on from NZ_QTNG01000001.1 coordinate 23,365, forward strand.
ACCATGACAGGGATGACGAACAGGGTAAGGAGGCCTTGCGGAAAAAGGGCCTTGAAAAAGCGATCCTGCTCTATGATATTTTCAAGGATGCCGATGCCTTGGACCGCTGGCGCATTTCCCCAACCGCCCTTGATGTGCGCTATTTGCGGACGGACTGGGCCCGGGGCCTTGTGACATACGCAAAGCGCCTAGTGGCAGCAACGACCTTGCCCCACGCAAGGTAACAAAGAAGACTCTCCTGATCTTGTCGGGGGAGTCTTTTTTATGTGTGACCAACTTGTTTTTGTGCTGCCGTCCCGTCGGAAAGGTTCCATTCCGGCACGGCGTCAGCCTTTTTGAGGAGGGGGGTACATAGCTTCCCAGTTTTTGCTCGGATGGGCAGCGACGGTGAGACTCTGCAGGAGGAAAGGATAATAGGACGTTTCAAGGCAGCAGGATGGGAATCTTTCCATCCACCTTCTTTTCCGTCATCTTTAAGGGGAAAAGAGAATGCCCTGACGCGCTAAAAGGTAAGCAGAAAGGCGCCTTCTTCCTTACGATGGCAAGGCCTGAAAAGCAGCAATCAGCGTTGCCGGATGTAGGAAAGGTCCCTCTTTCAAAACAGGGGCGGCGTACTTGGGAAAATGAAAAGGCCCTGAAACGTAAGGCTTCTTTACGGGTTTTGTGAAAGAGGGGACAAGGCTTCGAAAAGAGCTAAGCAATCCTTACTCTTTTAGTGTGAGGGCGCCGAACAAAAGAAACAGGGCTGGAACGATAATGGCCGAGTCGCCCATGGCTTTTGTGATGGCAAAGCCCCAAGCAGAGCCCAGACAGAAGATGCTGTTGATGAAGATGTAGAGCAGGGCTTTTTTGAGGGATCCTGTTTCATGGTCCTTCAGGTAGGCACTAAAGGCTTCGACGGTGCGCTTCATGTTGCCCATGACCATGATGCTCGTGTATTCATGGCCTTCGACGCGGTGGAAGGTCTGCATCTGAAGCCCTGAGGACAGGCCCAGGAGACAGAGTACAAGGCGGGTTGCGGCAAAACTATCCGGCATGAGGGCTGACAGGGTCATGAGGAGGCTCTGGAAAAGGAGAATGATCTTTTCGAACGTGACGAGGTCAGCCTGTCTATCCCTGAGCTGCTGGGAAAGGAAAAGGCCCAGCATATAGGAAAGAATGGGAAAGAGAAAGGTCAGGACGCCCAGAAAATGACCGCTTGCCATGACGTGACCGGAATAGATGATGTTTCCCGTCTGGGCAAAGGCAAATACACCGCCCCGGGCAAGAAAGCTGTAGGACGCACAGAAGCCGCCTACGGAAGTCATGATGAAAAGAAGGGGATAGGAATCTCGTCGCAGTCTTATGGAAAGACTGCCTCGCCCGCTTGCTGCCTTTGAAATCGTCGATGCCATCATATCCATGCTCCTTTTTATAGGTGCCTCGTACTATGGAAACGAGGCTTACAAATTTTTACGAAAAGTACGCTCTTTTTTGTGTTATAGTATAGAGTGAAAAGAGAAATTTGTATAATATATTTTATCTCTTGTGATATAAAATAAACCTATGGAATAAGGAGCCTGTCATGAACCTCATCCAACTGCGCTATTTCCAGGCTGTCTGCGCCTGCGGAAATTTGACCCAGGCGGCGCAGCAGCTCCATATTTCCCAGCCTTCCCTGTCGAGCGCCATCCAGACCCTTGAAAAGGAATTTGGCGTGGGGCTTTTTGTTCGCCAGTATCGCGGTGTAGAACTGACGGCAGAAGGCGAGCAGCTCCTCAAGCTGTCCCGTTCCCTTACGGAAAATGCCGATAAACTTGTGCGGATCATGCAGGACCTTGGTGCCGGCCGTCATATCCTGCGTCTTGGTGTGCCCCCTGTTTTAGGAGGCTGGCTTTTGCCCCGCCTTTATACCGATTTTTTTCGCCACCATGAGGAGCTCGGTTTGGAAATCATGGAAAAGCGGCGGGCGGTCATCAAGGAAGAGTTGGAACATGAACTTCTGGATCTTGCCTTCATTATTCATACACAGCCCGTATACAGTGGATTTGAGTCCCTTTTTGTCACGGACCTTGAATCAGGAGCCCTCGTCTCCCGAGCTCATCCCCTTGCAGGGGAAAAAGTCCTGCCTCTGGCAAACCTATCTGCGGAAAAACTGGTTCTTATGCCAGAACTTTTCTTTCAGTCCGAGCTTGTAGAGGAACGCTTCCGCAAAGCCGGTCAGGAACCTCAGATCCTTTGCCGCACGTCCCAGCTGTATACCATGATCCAGCTTGTGAAAAATGGCGGGGCCATGGGTGTTGGCTATAAGGAAATGTTTCTAGACGACCCTGACCTTTGCTTCCTTCCTTTTAAGGAACCGCTCAAGATTCACCTGAGCCTCATCTGGAAGAAGCACCAGTATGCGTCGGAAGGCATGAAGCAGCTCATTGCCTTTTTGAAAAATGGCAAGGCAAGTTCCTAAGGGAGCCCTTGATTCTACAGCCTTGCAACAAACTTGGAAGATAGGATATAATATTTATTCGTAACCAAAAAGAAGAAAGGTCTGTCATTATGAGAACAAAAGAAGAACTTGCCGGTGTGACCGCTCTTGGCAGCGGCCATACGGAATATAAAAGTACCTATGATCCTTCGGTCCTGGAAGCTTTCCCCAATAAGCATGAGGAAGCGCCTTATCTGGTCAAGCTGAACTGCCCGGAATTTACAAGCCTTTGCCCGAAAACAGGCCAGCCTGATTTCGGCCGCGTTGTCATCAGCTATATCCCGGATCACAAACTGGTGGAAAGCAAATCCCTGAAACTCTATCTCTTTTCTTTCCGCAATAACGGAGACTTCCATGAAGACTGCGTCAATATCATTAAAAATGACCTAGTGGCTCTTCTTTCGCCGAAGTATCTGGAGGTTGCCGGTTATTTCAATCCTCGCGGCGGTATCAGTATCCTCCCTTTTGCCGTCTATTACCAGGACGAATATAAAGAAATGGCCCAGCGCAGAATGGAGGCCTTTGTCCATGAGTAAGAAAGCCCTTGTCCTGTCAAGTGGCGGTGTGGATTCAACGACCTGTGTATCCGTGGCGGTTCATGAATTGGGCCGGGAAAACGTTGCTACTGTTTCCATCTTTTATGGGCAGAAACATCGCAAGGAACTTGACGCAGCCCAGAAAGTGGCTGATTTTTATCATGTACCTCATTATGAACTGGATTTATCAAAGATCTTCCAGTATTCAAACTGCAGTCTCCTGTCCCATTCGACGGAAGAAATCATCCACGAAAGTTATGAGGACCAGATTGCCCAAAATGGGGAAGGCAAGGTATCGACCTATGTGCCGTTCCGTAATGGGCTGATGCTAAGTGCCGTTGCAAGCCTTGCCATGAGTCTTTTTGAAAAGGACGATGTGGATATTTACCTTGGCGCCCACGCCGATGATGCGGCAGGCAATGCTTATGCCGACTGCAGCGAGGCCTTTACGGATGCCATGGGGAAGGCCATTTCCATAGGAACCTATGAGCAGTGTCATTTGGTGGCGCCTTTTGTGGAAGTCAACAAGGCAGGCATCGTAAAAAAAGGCCTTGAATTGGGGACTCCTTATGAATTGACGTGGAGCTGCTACGAAGGCGGTGACCGTCCCTGCGGCACCTGCGGTACCTGTATCGACCGGGCGCGCGCCTTTGCGGCTAACGGTGTCCCGGATCCCGCATTGGAGGAAAAGTGATGTATACGGTAACAAAAAGGATGGAAGTGAGCGGTGCCCATGCACTCAGGCTTCCTTATGAAAGCAAATGTACCCGCCTTCACGGGCACAACTGGATCATTGAAGTGACCTGCCGCCGGGAAGAACTGGATGAAAATGGGATGGTCGTCGACTTCCATCATATCAAGGATGTGGTAAAAAAGCTCGACCATCAGAACCTCAATGCCATCCTGTCCATGAATCCGACGGCGGAAAACATTGCCAAGTGGATCCATGACCAGGTCCCATACTGTACCAAGGTCATGGTCCAGGAATCAGAAGGGAATGTGGCTGTTTATGAAGACTGAGCGATTCCCGGTTGTGGAGATTTTTGATTCCATCGATGGAGAAGGAAAGCGAACTGGCTATATGGCTACCTTTGTTCGCTTTGCTGGCTGCAACCTGCGCTGCTCCTACTGCGATACGGCCTACGCCTGGGACGCGTCACAGGCAAAGGAATGGCTGTCTGAAGACAATCTCTTCCAACAGATAACAGCCTATCCGTGGAAACGGGTGACCCTCACGGGCGGAGAACCGATGCTCCAGCCCATCGAGACCCTCTGCCGCCGTTTAGGGGATGCAGGTTATGAGGTCAATATTGAGACGAACGGCGCGGCAGCGCTCTTTTTGGATCGTCCGGACAGGCTTTTTTATACCATGGATATCAAGAGTCCCTCGTCCGGGGAAAAGGACCGCATGCGCTGGGAAAATCTTTCCCTCCTGACGGCAGACGACGTCTTGAAGTTTGTCGTCGGGTCCGTAGAGGACCTGCGCTATATGGAAACCATCCTTAGCACCTATTCCATCAAGGCCCAAATTTACGTATCCCCTGTTTTTGGTAAGATTGAGCCTGTGGCGTTGGTGGACTTTGTCAAACATCATCAGCTTTCCCGCGTCTGCGTCCAGGTTCAGCTCCACAAGGTGATCTGGGACCCCGAAGCACGGGGCGTGTAACAAGGAGAAAAGGAGACCCCAGTCATGACAGAAACGAATTCCAAATCCCGCCGTCAGTACTGGCAGGAACGGGCTGCCGCGGCCCGCAAAAAAGGCGGCGTCACGGAAGACCTTATCAAGGAATATATGATGGATCAGCAGCAGCAGTTCCTTAGCGTCCTTGAAGAAATTGGCATGCTTGGAAAAGCTGGCAATCTGCGCAAAGCCCTTCGGAAGATTCGCCGCGTTGTGGAAAGCGCCTTGCCGGAAAAAAATGACCAGCTCATTTCTAAGGCCCTTGATCATCCGCTGGAATACCTCGTCTATCCGATTTTCTTTGCCAAGGAATGTGAAGGAAAACGCTTTACGCCGGCACCGCTTCCCATTGGTCTTGGCTACCATCTGTGGGGCGGTATCCTTATGGACCTGGGAAAACCGGAAGACGCTTATAAACGCTTTGAGCAGAGCCTGATGTGGAGTCCTTTTTCCTACGCCAATTACTATCCCATGAATCGCATCCTTGAAGGGAAGGGAGACTTGTCTGGATGGCTCCAAAATATCCGCCGCGAATATGAACAGGCCATTTACCGCCGCAATCTCATGGAAGCCTATGGGGAGCTGGCCCGTTACTACCTTGTGACAAAGAAAACGGAAAAGGCGGCTGCCATTGCAGCCTATATGAAAGCCCATCCCATCCTTGATTCCCTGCCGTCTTATTGGGACAAAGCCATGGAGGACGCTATGAACGCCCTTTCCCCCGATAGCCTGCCGGCTTTTGACGAAGTGGTGAAGGACGCAGGCCTTGGTAAGGGACCTCATGAAAGCGCTGTAAAGGCCCTCGACGAAGTGGCTGAAAGAGCCCTTACCCTTCATAATGAGGATACGGCAGAACGGGTATATGCCTACCTCTATGACTTGACGCAGGACTCGAGCTACAAAGGAAAGGCAGCTCAGATCAAAAAGCACGATCACAGTCATGAAGGCTGCCACAATCACGATCACCATTATCCTCATAACAATGATGAGAAAGGAAAGAGTCATGAGTGACGATAAGCTGATTTATTTCCATAAATATGATCATCACGACGGAAAAGAGCTTCCAGAAGGACTTTTTCACGGCCATCACCATGACGGGGACTGTGACTGCGGCTGTGGTCATGATCATGATGTGGATGGATTCCATGCCCAGATCATGGGAAGCACGGAACCGGGCCTTTTCAGTGAAGACAGCTTTGACCCCGACGAAGTGGACAATGTGGTCTTGACCCTTTACAACGAATGCGTCGATGAACTGCTTGCCATTTCTGACCTTGTCGATAAAGGTAAACTGGAGAAGGCCTTGCGCCGGGTCCGCAGACTGACGGAAATGCACAGGGAATTTTATTCGGGGGAAGAAGATCTTGATGAACGGAGTCTTGCCCTTAACACGGAAGTCCCCATTTACCGCTGCCTCAAGGACCTGCGCGGCGAAAAGGATAACCTGCTCCTCATGCCTGTGCCCCTTCATGTCATGTATTTTATGTGGGGCATGATCCTTTATAAACTAGGAAAAGAGGAAGCCGCCATGAAAAAGTTCAAGTGGGCCTGCCGCCTCAATCCTTTCCATACACTCCCTTATGCCGCCATGAACCGTTACTACGAGAAACATGGCGATAGGAAAGCTTGGCTGGACAATATCCGTCGGGAAGGAAAAACCATCTATGCAGATGGGGTTACGGAAGCTTTTGCCGAATTGGGCCGCTATTTGGCTTTTGAAGGCCGGATTCCCGAAGCACGGGCTTGCTATGAGTATGTCCTTGACTGGAATGCCGAGACGGAACTTCCCGATGCCTTTACGAAGGAACTGGCCGACCTCCTTGACTCTACAGCTGAAGTGGCCGACTTTGACGATGTGTGTGCCGAGTTTGGCTTGGAACCCGGTGCCGACTCCGAAGTCCTTGAGGCCATGGAAAAGGCCATGAAGGTTGCGGAAAAACAAAATGATTACACATCATGGGAAGCTATCCAAGAAGGCCTGTTCCTACTCACTAAGGATGAATCCTATTTTGACAAGAAATGGCATGGCTCCGACGATGATTTCGATGACGATGAAATCTATGATGAGGAAACCGATGTGCCTCTTGTTCCCTTAGAAGATGAATTCGAAGACACCTGTGATGACGGTGAAAAGAAAGACAGGAAGAAAGGAAGCGGCCCTTCTGACGATGATGAAGGTCCTTTTTAAGAAAAGATAGGTGCACAATTAAAGAAGAGCTGCGAAAAAATGAAGTACTCATTTTTTCACAGCTCTTCTTTGTTATTCTCCAAAATAAAGGTGGCGGCAGATGGCATCCATGATTTTTTCTTCCCAGATGTAGTTGCCGCTGTAGGCCCCGGCACTTCGCGGGTCGTCATCTTCCGCTATGGCTTCGCCGTTCATGATGTAGAGGAAGCCGTTTTGGGTTCCTGGTACGACAAAGACGCCGGCTAGAAGGCCATAGGCTTCTCCCGTATGGCCCCATAGGTCAAGGACATGGTCCTTGACAACACGGCTTGTGCCCGTCCCTTTGATGGGGTACAGGGCAAGACCATAGCCTTCAATGGAACCGTTATAGGTGTCGCCATTTTTATGGGCCGCGGTATAGGTCCATTGAGGGGTCATCATTTCACGGACAAGGGAGGAAGAAAGGATGCGTTTGCCATTGAAGGTTCCCTTGTTGATGAGAAGGCGCAGGACATGGGAGAGCTCTTCGTAGGAAATACGCAGACCGCCTTGGGGCGCAAAGATGGTCCCGTTGGTTCCGACTTTGTAGCTAGAAAGGCTGTAGCCGCTTGGTGCAAGGGCAGGGCTCGGCTGGCGGCCCCTGAAATCATCGACTTGGGGAATCCAAGGTCCAAATTCGTTCCAGCTGCTTCCCCTGTTTTTTCGATAGACAGTTCCTAATTCCTTGAAAGCTGCTGGTGAAAGCGTGGCAGGAAAGAAGCTGGCTTCTGTTTCAAGGTCCGTGAGGATATGGCGCTTCATATAACGGTCGAAGCGTTCTCCCGTTACTTTTTCGATGATGGTTCCAAGGACACCGTAGTTGATGTTGGCATAGGTGAAATATGTTCCTGGCTGCTGCCATTTTGACGCAAAGTGGGAGGGATGGTAGTAGCTCGTGCCCGGTTTGAAATAATCCCGAATGGGAACCGATGGCGGCAGACTATAGGTCCTGCCATCACGCAGGCTCGACGTGTGGGAAAGGAGCATACGCACCGTTATGGGAACCGTGGGCGCGTTAGGATTGCGCAGGCTGTAGCCTAGATAGTGGCTGATATCCTCGTCGAGCTGAATCTTTCCTTCCTGGACAAGCTGCATGACGGCGAGGCCTGTCACGGTCTTTGATACGGAGGCAACGCGGAAGCGGGTGTTTCTTGTTACGGGTTCATCCTTTCCCCCGGAACTTGCCCCAATATGGCGGCGTCCAGCAAAATGGGAGTAGACCTCACGGCCATCTTTGAAGACAATGACGCCAAGGCCAGGGACTTTCGTTCCAGAATCTCCAATCATGCTGTCAAGTTCCTTGGTCAGGGCCGCTTTTGATTGGGCAGAAGGCATTCCTTTTTTAAGGCCTGCCGGTACTTTTTGCCCTGCCGTCTGATAGGAAGCTACTTTCTTTACCGTTTTTTTGGATGCTGCAGTGGTCTGTGCCGTGCCCAAGGGAGAAAAGGATAGGCTGACAAGGCCTAAAAGGCCGAGAACGAAGAGTTTTTTTGGATACCATGGGTTCTTCAATGAAAAACGGGCACCTTGCTGGAAAAGGGCCCGGACACCACCTTTCTTTTTTATCGGGAAAAATGCTTTTCCTTCATTATAACGAAGGCGGACGGCAAGGACAAGGAAAGGACAGGGAATTTTCCTTTTTTGACGCATATTTTTTATAAAAAAAGATACAAAAAATATGTATAAAATGATTGAAAAGGAGAAAATAAAAGGCATCAGGGTGTTTTTATTGACGGAATAAAGAGAAAGAATTATGCTTGATTTATCAAAATAAAGTGGGAGGCGTGTATTTTTATGAAGATAACAGCCATCAAATTGGGCAGAATTTCTGTGCCGCTGCGCGTTCCCTTCAAAACGGCTCTGCGTCGTGTTGATTCCGTAGAAGATATCATCGTTGAAGTGCATACGGACACGGGGGAAATTGGCTATGGAGAAGCGCCTCCAACCGGTGCCATTACGGGTGATACGACAGGAGCCATCATTGGCGCCATCACCGACCACATCCGTAAGGCCCTTGTGGGGCGTGATATCGATGATTTTGAGGACCTGACAACAGCTTTGGACGGTGCTGTTGTCAAAAACAGCAGTGCCAAAGCGGCTGTCGATATGGCCTTGTGGGATCTGTACGGACAAAAATATCAGATTCCCGTCTATAAACTGCTCGGTGGAGCTCGGAAAAAGATTATCACGGATATTACGATCAGCGTCAATCCACCGGAAGAGATGGCCCGTGATGCGGTAAATGCCATCAAGCGGGGTTATGATACCTTAAAGGTAAAGGTAGGGGTCGATCCAACTCTTGACGTAGCCAGGCTCAAAGCCATTCGTGACGCTGTAGGAAGCGCACCCCGCATTCGCATTGATGCCAATCAGGCTTGGGCTCCAAAAGAGGCTGTCCGTCTCCTGAACGAAATGCAGGAATCCGGATTAGCCATTGAACTTGTGGAGCAGCCGGTCAAGGCCCATGACCTAGAGGGACTGACGTATGTGACGGAACGCTCCTATGTGCCGGTCCTTGCCGATGAAAGCGTCTTCAGCGCTGAAGATGCCCTGAAAATCGTGGAAATGCGGGCAGCGGACCTCATCAATATCAAGCTCATGAAATGTGGTGGTTTGACAAGTGCCCTCAAGATTGCTGCCTTGGCGGAGATCTCTGGCATGGAATGCATGATTGGCTGTATGTTGGAGGCCAAAGTGAGTGTCAACGCGGCTGTGCATCTAGCCTGTGCCAAAAAAGTCATTACCCGCGTTGATCTTGATGGACCCGTCCTTTGCAGTGAAGATCCCATCGATGGCGGTGCCGTCTTCAACGAAAAGGAAATTACCGTTTCTGACGCACCGGGCCTCGGGATCAAGGGCATCCGCGGTTTGACTTATCTTGATGTGTGACGGCGCCTGGTTTTCCTGAAGGGAAGTGGATATAATGGTCATTACGAATGGTTTTATGTATATTGCTTTTCTTATGTGTTTGGCAGGGATTCTTCTTGCCCTTGAAAAATACACAAAATGGAAGATTTTCAATGTCGTGCCGCCCCTTGTCTGGATCTATGTCCTCAATATGATTTTCTGCACCTTGGGTCTCTACCATTCCAAAGAAGTTTCCGCTGCCTATAAAGCGCTGAAGAACAATCTCCTGTATGCTATGATTTTTGTCATGCTCCTGCGCTGCGATTTCCGGAAACTTGCCAAGTTAGGCGGGCGCATGGTGGCCATCTTTCTTGGCTGCTCCCTCACGCTTTTTGTCGGGTTTATTGTTGGGTACCCCATTTTCAAGGGCTCTCTTGGCAGTGACACGTGGGGTGCTGTAGCTGCCCTGTATGCCTCTTGGGTTGGCGGTTCTGCCAATATGGCAGCCATGCAGGCTGCCCTTCCCGTAGACGCCGGCGCTTACAGCTGCGCACTCGCCCTTGATACGGTCTGCTATTCCGTTTGGATTGCCTTGCTGCTGCTCATGGTCCGCTATGCTTCCAAGTGGAACAATGCTGTAAAGGCCGATACGTCAAAGCTTCAGGCTGTAGCCGATGCCGCTGCGGCGGAAGTGGCAAAGGAAAAGAAACAGGCTGGCGGTGCGGACTGGATCTTCCTCATTGGACTTTCCCTTATTGTCTCTGCCATTTCCCAATATGTAGGGGCTTCCCTCAACGGGGCACTTAGGGATGTTGGTCTTGCGATGTTCGATAAAGGGTCCATGACGACCCTTTTTGTAACGGTCCTGGGCCTTGTCTGCGCCATGACGCCTCTTGGCAAGGTGCCGGCTGTAGAGGAACTTTCCAGCGTTTATCTGTATGCAGTTGTTTCCCTTCTTGCTTCGACGGCTTCTGTAACGGATCTTCTGGCAGCTCCTATGTGGGTGGTCTATGGGTTCTTTATCCTAGCCGTTCATGTGATCCTTATGTTCTTTTTGTCAAAACTTTTTCATTGGGATCTGTGCATGGTCTCTACAGCATCCCTTGCTAATATTGGCGGGGCGGCTTCTGCTCCGATTGTGGCTTCTGCCTATGATGCCTCCTATGCAGGCATTGGGGTCCTTATGGGCGTCTTAGGGGCTGCTGTTGGGAATTTTGCCGGCATGATCTGCGGCGCTATCCTTAAGATGATGTAATTCATTTCAAACGGGGCTGTCTATTAGGCAGCCCTCTCTTTTTGTGAAAGGAGGAATTGTTGTGGAAACATGGGATGCATTGCAAAAGGATGTGGAGATGTATCTTGCAAAGCGCCCGGGCAAGACCGCAGTCAGTTGCTGGCTCCTTACGGAGAAGCAGGGGTTTTCCATCGGAGGAAAAAATGAACTGCCTTCGGCAAGTCTCATCAAGCTTCTTGTTCTTGTGGAACTTTGTGAAGAAGTCAGGCGAGGCAGGGCAAACCTTAAGGAAGCAATCTCCATTTTAGGGTCAGCCATAACTGGCGGTGATGGAATCATAAAGGAATTGAAAATTGGGCACACTTTCACGCTGGAGGAACTGGCCACGCTCATGATCATTGTCAGTGACAACGAAGCGGCCAATCAGCTGATAGATAGACTGGGCATGAAGGCCATCAATGAAAGAGCAAAAAAGTTGGGCCTTGCACAGACTCACTTGGGACGCTTGATGATGGCTGATGCGTCAGGGGAAAAAGAAAGGGACAATTGGACAAGCGCTGATGACACAGTTCATCTGCTGCGTGTAATCTGCGAGACTGCTAAAACAGGCAGCCCCCTCGGCCGCTGGATGATTTCCCTTCTTGCCCGTCAGCAGCAGGAGGGAGGCCTTAGACGCAATCTTCCTGACTTTGTGCAGGTTGCCCATAAATGTGGAAATCTTGCTGGCGTGGAACATGATGCAGGCATCTTCTTTGGAAAACGGCCTTACTTATTGGCCGTCCTTACGACAGAACAGCCTGCATCTTATGTGGGACGGGAAACCATCGGTATGGTCAGTCTCCTTTGTGCCAGAGCCTTTGGCTTGTTAGGATAATCTAATTTACTAAAGTTCGGGAAAATAAAGGAAATGCGCGAAAAAAGAGAAGAAAAATAGATGAAAATGAAAAAAATATGATAAAAACTCAAACTTTAAGATTATAAAAATATAAAACGTTCGTAAAATTTGCAAAAAAGACTAGGCAATCTTTTTTTCGTATGCTATAATAAGCCATGTAATTCAAGAGGAGATTCAATTCTCTCGGATTGCTTCCTTGTTGAAGGGTGTACATTGTGGACGGATGGCTGTCCGCGGTGCAGACCAAATGTGTAAGTCGATAGATAGGCGAGATAGGAAAGGGGTAATGAAACTATGTATCAGAAAGATCTTCTTTATGTGATCAAACCGAGCCAGCTCACACCGGATACGTTGAGAGCCATCCTCCTGCAGCATCCGGAAGTCCAGTTCGTTTCTTTCATGGGCATTGATTTTGCTGGCAACGATACGGATGAAAAAGTTCCTATCAGCGCTTTGCTCGATGATATGGAAACCATGCTCTATGAACACACGGCCCAGACGGATGGTTCTTCCGTTGTCCTGCCTGGCGTGGCTTCTCTTGATGACGCCCGTGTTGACATGGTGGCCGATCTCAGCGTCAACTGGTTTGTTGACTACAACACGGAAAACTTTGATGCTGATAACGGGAAGATGATTGGGACGCTCCGCATCCCTTGCTTCTTGAAGCACAACAACGAATTCGTTGATTCCCGCTATATCCTTAAGAGCACCCTTGATTATGTGGGAAAGGAACTGCTCGCGGAAATGAAGAAGGAAGGCAGCGTCCCGGGCCTTGCCTGCGATCCCAAGGAAATCGAGGAAATTGTTTTCACCAGCGCAACGGAACTTGAGTTCTGGACCAAGACTCCTCGTGAAAATGTTTCAACAACGGATCTTTCCTCTTCCCAGGTCATGCAGGAACAGTATTGGCAGCGTACGCGCGGCAATGTTCGGACTTCCTTGGAACAAGCCGTCCAGACCTTGAATCTCTATGGTCTTAACCCTGAAATGGGGCATAAGGAAGTGGGCGGTGTCCGCGGCCAACTCGATGAAAATGGCAATATGACCCACGTCAATGAACAGCTGGAAATTGATTGGCGTTTTTCGACCCCGCTCCAGGCTGCGGATAATGAAATCCTGGTCCGCAGCGTTGTGAAGGAAATCTTCCGCTCCAATGGACTTGAAGTTTCTTTCCAAGCCAAACCAATCTTCGGGGTGGCCGGAAGCGGTGAACATACTCACGTCGGGATTGCCGCCCGCCTGAAAGACGGTAAGATCATCAATCTCATGAGCCCTGCTGATATGAAGAAAGATTTTCTTTCTGCCGTAGGCTATGGTGTGCTCATGGGCATTCTCAAGAACTATGAAGTCGTAAACCCCATCGTTTCGGCTACGACCGATGCTTTTAACCGTCTGAGACCTGGATTTGAAGCCCCTATCTGTATCGTAACGAGTCTTGGCCGCAGCTATGATGTGCCGACCCGTAATCGGACCATCCTTGCTGGTCTCATTCGTGATGTTGATAACCCGAAGGCAACGCGTATCGAAATGCGGGCTCCCAACCCTTTTACCAACACTTATATGGTTACGGCGGCTTTCTACCTGTCCGCCCTTGATGGAATTGTTGCCGTCTTGCGTTCGGGCAAGGATACAAAAGCCCTTGAAAAAGAAATCTCCAAGAAACCGGGAGAAGAAGGATTCTACCTTGAAAAAGATCGGGCCTATCGCGCTGAAGATAACGTCTTTGAGGACTATACGGAAGACGAACGGAACAAGTACTTTGGCAAACCGCCGGCAACGGTTTGGGAAAACATGAAAGCCTTTGATGCCTATCCGGAAAAGGTGGAAGTCCTGACCCGCGGCAACACATTAAAGAAGCTGTACCTTGAATCCTTCAAGGAAGGTGCCTTGATTCGCTGGCAGACGGAACTGCTCCAGCATCTTATCCCCAATGACCGCAATAAGGTCAAGGCCATGAAACCCGTGAAGACGGCTTCGTCAACGGCTTGGGATGATGGACTGTGGCAGCGTGTAGAGGACCTGCGTGTTGAAATTGCCAAGGATACGGACACGAATACGAGCCTTTTCAGTCAAATCAAAAAAGCGTTTGCTGACGGAGATTTTGACAAAGCCTCCAATCTTCAAGTACAATTAAATCGTAAGATGGAAGAATTGGAAGCGTTGTATACGGATTACCTAGACAACATGATCTGATCCTTCCCGTAAGGGAGGTTGAGAAGCTGTGCGTGTAAGGAAATTAGGTTTCCTCCTGGCACTCCTTCTTCTTTTGACAGCGCCCCTTAGTCGCGTACAGGCCGCCAAGCTAGTGGCCCAGTACGGTGCTAAGGGGCGTCGTGTCGAAGAAGTCCAATCGATGCTCCATGAGCTGAAACTCTATCGGGGCGAAATTGATGGAGAGTTTGGTAAAGGAACCAAGGAAGCTGTCCTATCATTTCAGAAAAAACAAGGCAAAAAATTAACCGGTTCCGTAGATTGGCCCCTTTATAACCTGATGAGTAAAAAAAGCGGCCTTTCTTTTGGTCGGTACCGTAAGATCTGGACCATGGAAGCCTCGGCCTACAGCCCTCAGGATCCCGGTGTAGGAAGAATGACTTCGACCGGGCGCGTCCTGCGCAAGGGGATTGTGGCCACCGATCCTTATATCATCCCCATGGGAACCAAGCTCTATATCATGGGCTATGGGGAAGCGGTCGCGGCTGACGTGGGCAGCGCCATCAAAGGAAACCGGATCGACCTTGCGTTCATGAGCCGGCGGGAAGCCCTTGAGTGGGGCAGACGACGCGTCACCGTCTATATTTTGTAGAGGAGGATTTTCCATGGCAAATGTAATGAATGCCCAAGAAATCAAGGAATGGATGTACCACAAATTCGAAGAAAATGCTTTTATGAAACTGGCTGATATCAGCATCCTGGAAGTGACCTGCGGCGCTTGTAAGATGGCTATGGACGTCGACCCGAAAAAACATGGGAACCGCTACGGCGTGGTTCATGGCGGGGCTCTTTTTACGCTGGCCGATACGGCCATGGGAGCTGCCTGCTACAGCATTGGAGCTAAGGTTGTCACCCTTTCAAGCTCCGTCAATTTCATCCGCAATACCGCAGAAAAATGCCGCGTCATCGCCACGGCAACCCTCATTCACGTGGGGCATTCCACCATTGTCTGCCGTGTTGATATTGAAGGACCGGATGGACGCAAAATGGTTGATGTGACGGGCACCATGTTTGTTGTCGGCCATTTTGACGAGATTCCCCAAAAGTGGTAAAATAAAAACTACCTATGAGTCATTTGTCAATACTTGCCTGACTGGCGGGTCCGCTAGGCTAGACCAAGAGGGAGCCCGTTAGGGAAAACAAATCATAATCAGGAGGATCACATGGATTTCGCATTAACGGAAGAACAGTTGGAACTTCAGGCCATGGTTCGGGAGTTCGTCGAAAAGGAAATCGTTCCTTACACGGATGAAATGGATAAAAACAATGCCTGCCGTCCGGAAATTATCAAAAAAGCAGGGGACATGGGGCTGCTGAACCTAGTTGTCCCGGAAGAATATGGCGGACCGGGCCTTGACAGTGTGACCATTGCCATGATTTACGAAGAACTGGGTAAGGGCTGTGTTGGCGTGGCTACGTCCATTGCTGCAAATGCTCTTGCTTCCTATCCTATCTTGATTGCTGGCAATGATGAACAGAAGAAATATCAGTGTGATCTACTCAATAACGGCGGCTTGGCTGCTTTTGCCCTCACTGAACCGGACGCTGGTTCCGACGCGGGCGGTGTTTCGACGAAAGCCGTCAAGGAAGGCGACCATTATGTCCTTAACGGGAGCAAGGTCTTTATTACTAATGGCGGGATTGCTGACAGTTTCCTTGTCTTTGCCAATACGCGTAAAACAGGCGGGATCCGCGGCTTGACCTGCTTTATCGTCCCGAAGGGGACACCGGGCTTTTCTGTTGGCCGTAAGGAAGATAAGATGGGGATCCGTCCTTCCAATACGTGTGAGCTCATCCTGGAAGATGTTGTTGTTCCTGAATCCATGCGCGTAGGCCGGGAAGGCCAGGGCTTCCGCATTGCGATGCAGACGCTTGATTCTGCCCGTCCCTTCGTTGCTTCCGTAGCTGTAGGTGTGGCTCAGTCGGCGCTTGATATTGCAGCTCATTACGCACGGGAAAGAAGACAGTTTGGCCAGCCCATTTCTTCCTTCCAGCTCATCCAGGGCATGGTGGCAGATATGGCCATGAAAGTCCATGGCGCCCGCCTGATGGTCCAGCAGGCCTGCTGGATGCGTGACCAGGGCCTTGAATTTGGCATGGAAGCAGCCATGAGCAAGTGCTTTGCTTCTGATGTGGCGATGGAAGTCACGACAGATGCAGTCCAGATTATGGGCGGTTATGGCTATATGAAGGACTATCCTATGGAAAAGAAGATGCGTGATGCCAAGATTCTCCAGATCTACGAAGGAACCAACCAGATCCAGCGTCTTGTCATTGCCAATAAAATCCTGTACTGATGATGCTGAGGGGGGCTGCTTGGGCAGTGCCCCCCCTTTTTTTTGCTGAAAAGGAGACAGTCATGAAATCTTTTACCATGTTTGGCAGCCATGTCTGCCCTGATACGATTGCCGCTATGTGCATCTTGGACAAAAAAGGACTTTCTTATACGTACAAGGATATTACGGGCACCATGATCTTCCTGAAGGAATTTCTTCATCTCCGTGACAGCCGTGAAGACTTTCAGGCCGTCAAGGAGGGCGGATATGTAGGCATTCCCTGTTTTCTTTTTGAAGACGGGAGCCTTACGTTTTCCGTAGAAGAAGCCATTGTGTGGAGTGGGAAGGCAAAATGATTATCAATCTGACACCGGAAGAAATAAAATGTTGCTGATGTCTTTTGTGAGTGGACAGAATACTCCATTTGCGGGGTGCCTGTCCGCTTTTTTCTAAGGGATGATCTCAAAAAAAATACGTAAAAGTGGGATAAAATGCGGCCCGGTGGGCCATAAGCGCCAAAGTGCATTTTCCGTCAATGCAGGCAATTTTCAGATACTTAGAGTTGCCAAGGCGGACAATCTGTCATATAATGAGTGTTATGAATGAAACGGTTTTTCTTCAATAATTAACCATAGGAAGAGGTAACGACATGAATAGTGAAAAGCTGCTGGCCGAAGCCAAAGAAGTCGTTCGGGACCTGAGTGTCCGCGAACTGATCGAAGCATCCATCCGCAATGGGGAAGGAACGTTCTCCGATCGGGGAGCCCTGCGTGTTACGACGGGTACCCATACGGGACGGTCCCCGAAAGATAAGTTCATTGTCGATACGCCCTTGACCCACGATATCGTAAATTGGGACAATAACCAAGCCTGCACGGAAGAGACCTTCAACCGGCTTTATGCCAAGTGTGAAAAGTTCATCAAGACTCATCGTATCTATGTAAAGAACGTCAAGGCCGGAGCCGATCCCAGTTATCAAATCCGCGTCAAGTTCATTAATGAAATGGCCTGGCAGACGGTCTTCATCAGCCAGTTATTCATCAAGACGGATGAGCCAAGTACGGTGCCGGAAGACTTTACGGTCATTTCCCTGCCCGATGTCATGGCAGATCCTGCTGTTGACGGAACGAACTCTGAAACCTTCATCATTTTGAACTTTGACAAGAAAGTTGTCCTCATTGGCGGTGGTCTTTATGCTGGGGAACTCAAAAAATCCATTTTCTCCGTCATG
Organism: Acidaminococcus sp. AM33-14BH; assembly: GCF_003603525.1. NCBI lineage: Bacteria > Bacillati > Bacillota > Negativicutes > Acidaminococcales > Acidaminococcaceae > Acidaminococcus > Acidaminococcus sp. AM33-14BH. The sequence continues at coordinate 40,943 of NZ_QTNG01000001.1, forward strand.
AACTTCCTCCTGCCCCAGCAGGATGTTCTTTCCATGCACTGCTCCTGTAATGAAGGCAGCAAGGGTGATGTGGCCCTTTTCTTTGGGCTTTCCGGTACGGGGAAGACGACCCTTTCCGCAGATCCCCATCGTGCTCTTATCGGTGATGATGAACATGGCTGGGGGGATAACGGCGTCTTCAACGTTGAAGGCGGCTGCTATGCCAAGTGCATTGACCTGACCGAAGACAGTCAGCCTGAAATCTATCGCGCGGTCCGTTTTGGCGCCGTCATGGAAAATGTTGTCGTCGACCCTAAGACGGGAGCGCCTGATTTCAGTGATAATACCATCACGGAAAATACCCGCGTGGCTTATCCTTTGAATTATATCCCCAATGCTAAGATTCCAAGCCGTGCCGGCCATCCCAAGAACATCATTCTCCTCACGGCCGATGCTTTCGGCGTTCTGCCTCCGATTTCAAAGCTTACGAAGGAACAGGCCATGTACCATTATCTGACGGGGTATACGAGCAAGGTCGCTGGGACGGAACGGGGCATTACGGAACCGCAGGCAACGTTCTCCACTGCCTTTGGCGCACCTTTTCTGCCCCTGCAGCCCCTTGTCTATGCAAAACTCTTGGGTGAACGGATTGCTCGTCACGAAACCAATGTGTACTTGGTCAATACGGGGTGGAGCGGCGGTCCTTACGGCGTTGGCAAGCGGATGAAGCTTGCCTATACGCGGGCCATGATCCATGCAGCCCTTGATGATGAACTGGGGGAAGAAGGTTGGACGACCATGCCCATGTTTGACATTGCCATTCCTAAGTCCTGTCCCAACGTGCCGAGCACGATCCTCAATCCGCGGAATACGTGGACGGATAAGAATGCCTACGATCAGATGGCAAAGAAACTGGCCGGCCTCTTCATTGATAACTTTAAGAAACTCTTTGAAGGCAAGGTCACGGATGATATTGCCTCTGCCGGTCCACATATTGATGATTGACTGCCCGTCCAGGGAGTGCTGCCATCAAGCAGCACTCCTTTTGTTTTCTTGTGAAGTCCCTTCCTTTTCTGGGAGACTTTGGCAAAGGGCAGGGGGAAGTGTGGTATAATAGACGCCGTAAAGGAAGGTGGAAGCCATGATCATCGCGTGTCCCACGCTTAACGAAACAAAAAAATTGGGCCGTGCCCTGGGAACCGTCCTTGGTGACGGTGATGTGGTCCTTCTTGACGGGGACCTCGGTGCCGGCAAGACGACCCTTGTTACGGAAATTGCAGAAACACTGGGCGTGGACAGACGGGACGTATCAAGTCCCACGTTTTCTCTCATGAATGTCTATCGGGGGAAGAAGCTGACTCTCCAGCATTTTGACCTCTATCGTCTGACTTCCAGTGAAGAATTGGATGATATCGGGTTTTATGAATATGTCGGTGCTCCCGGTGTGACCTTCATTGAATGGGCAGAACTTTTCCCTTGTGAGATGCCGGAAGACCATTTGTCCATTACCCTCCGTCAGGAGGGGGCTGGGCGAGTGGCCGAACTGGTGCCCCATGGTGCCCATTATGAAGCGCTTGTACGAAAGGTGGAAGAATTGTGCTGACCCTTGGAATCGATACATCGACCCGGGTCTCCTCCGTTGCTCTTTGTGATGGGGAAAAGATCCTAGGAGAAGTGGATATCAATGTTGGAATGACCCATTCTGAAGGACTCGTGCCCCAACTGGAGGTCCTATTGGAACGGACCCATATTCAAAAAAGCGAGCTGGAACTGATTGCCGTAAGCCGCGGTCCCGGCTCCTTTACAGGACTGCGTATCGGTATGGCGACGGCGGAAGCCCTGGCTTACAGCCTAAAGATTCCGCTGCGTGCCGTCGACACTTTGGAAGCCATCAGCTATAACCTGCCTGTGGCAGGAGTACTCCTTGTCCCCGTCCTTGATGCCCAGAAAGGAAACCTTTATGTAGGGCAATATCTTTGGGACCAGGGACGCCTGGAAGAAGTGGAACCGGTTTCTATCCTTTCCCAGAAGGAAATCATTCCCCTTATGGAACAAAAGGACCGGCCTGTGATCCTTTTGGGAGAATGTCATCGCATCCCCAAAAAAGAGGGGTTCCTGGTTGCTATGGCACCGGAAAGTGCCCGCATGCCCAGAGCCAGTTCTGTTGCAATCCTTGCCCAGGAAAACTATGAACCGGGGGACCTTTACGATTATTTTGGAATGGAGCCTTTTTACATCCGGCGCTCTGAGGCGGAGGAACTATGGGAAAAGCGGCATCCATCGAAGTAAGAGAGCTGACGGAAGGGGATCTTTCCTGGGTCCTTCCCATGGATGAAGGGGCCTTTTCCTTAGCGTGGAAAAGGGAAACCTTTTTGGAAGAACTGACAGGGCGGCTTGCCCATTACTATGGCGTGTTTGAAGACGGCACGCCTATTGCTTACGGCGGTTTTTGGCTTGTTGCCGGCGAAGCACAGATTATGCGTCTTGCTGTCGATCCAGGCCGACGGGGTGAGAAAAAAGGGCTCTTTTTGGTGGCTTCCCTGATTGAAAAGGCACGGGATCTTGGTGCGGAGGAAGTGACCCTTGAAGTGAGGGAACACAACCTGCCGGCCCGTAAAACCTATGAACATTTGGGCTTTTTTTCCTGCGGAAAACGGCCCCATTATTATGCAGACAGTGGGGAAGACGCCGTGCTCATGCGCCTTCTCCTTACTGATATGTAAGAAAGGAACATGATGGAAAAAGATCTTACCATCCTAGGCATTGAAAGCAGTTGTGATGAAACCGCAGCATCCGTCGTCCGGAACGGGCGGGAAGTGCTCTCCAGTGTTGTATCGACACAAATCTTGGTACACCGTAAATTTGGCGGTGTCGTTCCGGAAATTGCGTCCCGGAAACATATCGAACATGTCATGCCCGTCATTGACGAGGCGCTCAAGAAGGCCCATCTTGGGTTAACGGAGATTGACGCCATTGCTGTCACCTACGGACCGGGCCTTGTAGGGGCCCTGCTTGTCGGCCTCAGTGCAGCAAAAGGGCTTGCGCTTGGAACAGGAAAACCCTTGATTGGAGTCAATCACTTGGAAGGGCATGTTTTTGCCAATTTTCTTTCCGATCCGGATCTAAAACCGCCTTTTTTGGCCTTGGTTGTGTCTGGCGGTCATACCTCCCTGCTTGTTGTGGAAGACTATAACACGTTCCGCCTTTTAGGTCAGACCCGTGATGACGCAGCCGGTGAAGCCTTTGATAAGATTGCCCGCTTTATGGGCCTGCCCTATCCTGGCGGTCCGGAAATCGAAAAACTCGCCCTTTCCGGCAAGGCGGAGGCCATTGATTTTCCGCGTCCGCTTCTGCCCAACAGCTATGACTTTAGCTTCAGCGGCCTGAAATCTGCCGTCATCAACTATCTTCATGCACAAGCACAGCGCGGTCTTGAGGTCAAGCGGGAAGACGTGGCTGCTTCTTTCCAGGAAGCCATTGTGGACGTTCTTGTAACCAAATGCAAGGAAGCTCTTATTGCGACAGGACTTAAGAAAGTTGTCCTGGCCGGCGGGGTGTCTGCTAACCGCCATCTGCAGGAAGCCCTTGCCCAAGGCGCTGATTCCGTGGGGGCGGAACTTGTCCATCCAACGCCCATCCTCTGTACGGATAATGCTGTCATGATTGCTGTACGGGGATATTATCAGTATCTTGCTCACGACTTTGCCACCCTTGATCTTAATGCCAATCCTTCGCTCAAATTGGGGGAGGCGTAAGAACGCAGTCTTAATGAGGAGCGCAGGCGGATATTGTAACCGCCTGTTTTTTTCGATATAATATAAGATATGTAAAATACCCGGTTTTCCGGTTCTATGATGGGAGTGTGTGCTTGTGCGTCCTGAGTCTAAGCAGGAGGGATCCCGGGGGACCCATAAACGCTTCATTGAGCATCATTTGAGTTATTTCTTGCCCACGTTCTATATGCTGAGCGACTGGATCTTTATCCTTTTGGCGGAACATCTGGCCGTCAGTGCCCGCAATGGTCTAATGGGCAGTTCCGTGCTGCACATTGCTTGGCTCAATAAGTGGATTGTATTCCCCCTCTTTTTTATTTTATTTTTACGGGCCGGGCGGGTCTATCAGAAACCGATGGGAATCTGGCGCCTGCTGGAGCGTATTTTTTACGGCTGTGCCTATGCCATTTGCCTCATTATCCTCTTGGTCTACTTGACCCACATTGGCAATTCCACGAGCCGGCTCTTCATTGCTTTCTTGGGAATCTTTTCCTTCCTTTTCCTCAGCCTTTCGCGCCTTGTTATGACAAAAATCCTTGACTGGGCCGGTATTGGGCGCTATCCAGTCCTTCTTGTTGGGGCCGGCAAGACGGCACAGCTGCTCCTGCGCGGCATCAAGGACGACGTCGGGCTGAATTATCATGTCATTGGCTATGTCGATGACGCTGGGGAGCGAAAGGAAAATGTTGGCAATCTTCCCTATCTGGGAACCTTGGACGAGATTGAGCCGATCTTGACAAAAACGCAGGTCAATGATGTTTTCATTGCCGCTCCCGGGCTTTCTCCAAAGAAGCTTGACAGCCTGATTTACCGCATCCAGCCCCTTGTCAGGAATCTCTCCTTCATCCCTGATCTCATTGGGCTTCCCGTCAATGGGGTCACTGTGGAAAGTCTCTTTAATGAGCGGCTGCTTGTCATGGGCCTGCGCAACAATTTGGCTAGAAGTTACAATAAGATTCTGAAATACCTTTTTGACATGGTCCTGACCCTCATTGGCATCCTTGTGATCAGTCCAATCCTGCTTCTCTTGGCTCTTTTGGTACGGCTTGATTCACCAGGCCCCATTCTTTTTGCCCACAGGCGGATCGGACAGGGCGGTAAGGAATTCCCTTGCTATAAATTCCGTACCATGTGCGTTGATGCCGATGTGAAATTAAAGGAGTACTTGGCTTCCCATCCGGAGGCCCGGGAAGAATGGGAACGGGACTTCAAGCTTAAGGATGATCCCCGCATTACGCGGATTGGGCACATCCTGCGCCGGACGAGCCTTGATGAACTGCCCCAGCTCTTTAACGTCCTTAAAGGAGAAATGAGTCTTGTTGGGCCGCGCCCCATTGTTCGGGCTGAAATCCCTAAATATGGCAGCTATATCTCTGACTTTTATATGGTTCGTCCCGGCATTACGGGGATGTGGCAGGTGAACGGACGCAGTGATACGACCTATGAGGAGCGGGTCCAAATGGATTCCTGGTATGTCCGCAATTGGTCGATTTGGCTTGACCTGTCCCTGCTTTGGAAAACATTCAGTGTTGTATTACATCATAAAGGGGCCTACTGATGAGGAGGCCCTCTTTGTTTAGGAGGAACACTCATGCAAAAAGTGCGTAAAGCCGTAATTCCGGCTGCTGGTTTCGGAACCCGTTTCCTGCCAGCTACAAAAGCGATGCCCAAGGAAATGCTTCCCGTTGTTGATATTCCGACCATCCAATACATTGTAGAGGAAATCCGTGCAAGCGGGATTGAACAGATCCTTATCATCAGCGGCCATGCAAAGCGAGCCATTGAGGACCATTTTGATTCATCTCCCGAATTGGAAAATCATCTCTATCAAGCAGGAAAATTGGAACAACTGCGGCAAATCCGTGATATCTCAAGCATTGATATCCATTATATCCGTCAAAAGCACATGCGCGGCCTGGGAGATGCCATTTACTGTGCCAAGGACTTTGTTGACGGTGAACCTTTTGCCGTCATTTTAGGGGATGATATTGTCTATACGGAGGGAAAGCCGGCCCTGCGTCAGCTCATGGACCAATACGAGGCGACAGGAGCAACAATCCTGGGCTGTCAGACCGTGCCCCGCGAAGATGTCTCCAGTTATGGCATTGTAAAGGGCAAGGAAGTCGATGGTGTAGATGGCCTCATGAAAGTCGAGGATATGGTGGAAAAACCGGCTGTCAAGGACGCACCAAGCCGTATGGCGATTTTAGGTCGGTATGTGATTACGCCGGATGTATTTGATGTCCTTTCTGAAACAAAGCCAGGAAAGGGCGGCGAAATCCAGCTGACTGATGCCCTTCGGGTCATGAGCCATCGTGAGCCCCTTTATGCTTACCGTTTTTCCGGTCGTCGCTACGATGTGGGCAATAAACAAGGTTATCTCCAGGCCATGGTGGAATATGCCCTGCGTCGGGATGACCTAAAAGACGAATTTGCTTCCTATTTGAAGAACATCGTCAAAGGTCTGTAGCTGATTCGAAGGTGAAAGAATGGAAAAAGAAAAACGGGATCTTGTCCTTGCTGTGGCAGGTCTGGGCTATGTTGGACTATCCCTTGCGGTCCTGTTATCCCAGCATCACAAGGTTTATGCAGTTGATGTGGATCCACGGCGTGTAGAAGAGTTGGCACAGGGCCACTCCCCGATTTCAGATCGGGAACTGGAACATTACTTGAAAGATCGGCCGCTCCAGCTTCAGGCAACACTGGATGCGCGGCAGGCCTATGAACAGGCTGATGTTGTGATTGTTGCGGTCCCAACAGACTATGATGAGACTCATCATCAGTTTGATACATCCCATGTAGACGAAGTCCTGACCCTGATTGAACAGGTTCATCCAGAGGCTCTGGTTGTCATCAAATCCACGATTCCTGTAGGGTATACAAAAGCGGCTGCTCAGCGTTATCAGAAGCTGCGCCTGCTTTTCAGTCCTGAATTCCTGAGGGAGGGAAGGGCCCTTTATGATAACCTTTACCCTTCCCGCATCATCGTGGGGATTGGCTCCCAAGGGCCGGACATGGAAACCGAGGCCCAGCTGTTTGCACAGCTTCTTAAAGAGGGTGCGGAAAAAGAAGACGTTCCTATCAAGATAATGGATTCTTCAGAGGCGGAAGCGGTCAAACTTTTTGCCAATACCTACCTTGCCCTGCGTGTGGCCTATTTCAATGAACTTGATACCTATGCCTGTGTAAAGGGCATGGATACAAAATCCATCATCGATGGCGTCTGCCTTGATCCGCGGATTGGCGGGCATTACAATAATCCCTCCTTTGGATATGGCGGGTATTGCCTGCCCAAGGACACGAAAGAACTTAAGGCGGATTATGGCGGCGTCCCAGAAGCCCTGATGGATGCGGTCATCCGTTCCAACGAGATTCGCAAAGCGTTCATTGCGCAGCAAGTCTTGGAAACGGCCCGATCGGCTGCAAATAGCGATGCTGCCCGTCCTGTCATCGGTATCTATCGCCTCATCATGAAATCCGGCAGTGATAATTTTCGGCAAAGTGCCATCCAGACAATCATGGACTTACTCAAAAAGGAAGGGGCACAGCTTCTCATCTACGAGCCAACCCTTGAAGAAGGCAGTTTATTTGGGGGCGGCCGTGTAACCCGTGACTTGCCCTACTTTAAGGAAACAAGTCAGGTCATTGTTGCAAATCGTATGGACAGCGCACTTAAAGATGCTGCCCACAAGGTCTATACACGTGATCTTTTTGGCCGTGATTGATAATGGGATGCTAAAAACCAATGACGCCTGCAGAAATGCAGGCTTTTTTTGAAAAGCAGGAAAGGAGGGGGCTTATTATGATTTGTGATTTCACCTATTATTCCCCGACTAAGGTTGTCTTTGGGAAGGGAAGGGAAAGAGAAACCGGTGTCCTTGTAAAAGAACGGGGCGCCCAAAAGGTTCTTATTCTTTATGGAGGGAAAAGTGCCCAAAAAAGCGGGCTTCTTTTCCGCGTCACGGACTCCCTTGAACAGGCGGGCATCGCTTATGCTGCCTTAGGCGGTGTTACCCCCAATCCCCGTTTGTCCTTTGTCCGGATGGGCACCCAAAAAGCCAGGGAAGAGGGCATTGACCTGATTCTTGCCGTAGGCGGCGGCAGCGTAATCGATGCGGCAAAGGCCATTTCCTACGCACTTTGCTATGAAGGCGATGTGTGGGACTTCTATGCGGGAAAGGCCCAGGCCCAAAAAGCCCTTCCTGTCGGTGTGGTCCTTACCCTTGCTGCTTCGGGAAGTGAACTTTCCAATTCATCGGTCATTACAAACGACAGGACCCATGAAAAAAGGGGCTATAACAGCGATCTGGCCCGCCCGGTTTTTGCTGTCATGAACCCGGAACTTACCATGACCCTGCCGGCTTACCAGACGGCCTGCGGCTGCTGTGATATCATCATGCATACGCTGGAACGCTATTTTGTCCAAGGCCCCAGTATGGAACTTACTGATGCCCTCGCAGAAGGCCTGCTGCGGACCGTTATGGCTCAGAGCCTCATCCTGCGGGATCACCCTGATGATTATGATGCACGGGCTGAAATCATGTGGGCGGGCAGTCTTTCTCATAATGACCTGACAGGCCTTGGTCATTGTGCCAGGGATTTTGCTACCCATCGCCTGGAACATGAAGTGAGCGGTCTTTATGATGTTGCCCACGGGGCAGGTCTAACGGCCCTATGGGGAAGCTGGGCCCGGTATGTCTATAAGGACTGCCTTCCCCGCTTCTGTCGTTTTGCCCTTCATGTCATGAATGTGCCGGAAATCGGAAGTGATGAAGCCATTGCCCTCAAGGGCATTGAGGCCCTGGAGGCCTTCTTTGCTTCCCTTTCCATGCCGATTTCCCTTAAGGAGCTGGGCCTTATCCTTTCAGATGAGGATCTTCGCACACTGGCACGCATGTGCAGCCATACCGCAAAGGATGCCCTGGGATCGGCAAAAGTGCTTCATGAAAAAGATATGTACACAATTTATAAAGCGGCCTATGAACGCACCTAAGGCACGGTAAATGGAACAATGACCATCTGGCAGGGAAAGTGTCCAGATGGTCATTGTTCGGCTTTTTGGGAGGACCGCTAAAGGCACTGGTGCTATTTTATAAAAAAGCGGAATGAACGAAGAGACTCGAAGGAGGCAGCACCCAAAGACGAAGGACCCGACTGGGAACATGCCTAGTCGGGTCCTTTTAACGGCACTATGAGAGAGAGGGTAACGGATGCATGCATCAAAGATGCAAAAGATAGGAGGTCGGCCCGCCCATCATAGGAGGATGCGCCCGTGATGGGCGGAGCGTTCTTACGTGAGAGTTATTTCTTTTCTTCCTTCATGGAATCCAGAAGGGCATCGACCATGTCGTCCATGGAGCGGTTCTGGCCCTTGGTCATGCTGGAGTTGATGGTGACGCTGTCTTGAAGGATCGTCATTCCCTTCATTTCGTCTTCCAGGTAATCATGCATCAAGGTACCAACTGTGCAGGCCCAGGACCCATTTTCGATGATGCCGACATAGCGGTTCTGGACATTGAGCATTCTCATATGATCCAGGAAGGTCATCATCTTCGGATAGATGTTGAGGTTGTACGTCACAGAAGCCAGGACGATGTGGCTGTACTTGAACGCATCGGAAATGAGATAGCTCGTATCAGTCTTGGAGACGTCGTACATATGGATGTTGGACATGCCTTTTTCTGCAAGGCGGGCGGCAAAGACCGACGCGGCACTTTCCGTGTTGCCGTACATGGAGGCATAAACGAGGAGCACTCCTTTTTCTTCTGGTTCATAAGAGGCCCAATGGACATACTTATCAAGGAACCAAGGAATGTTCTTTCTCCAGACAGGTCCATGGAGAGGGCAGATCATCTTGATCTCGAGGGCGGAAGCCTTTTTCAGGAGGTCCATGACATGAGCACCGTATTTACCAACGATGTTGGTATAGTAGCGGCGGGCATCATCAAGCCAATCCCGTTCAAAATTCACTTCATCCGCGAAGATGCGGCCGCCCAAGGCACCAAAGGTACCAAAGGCATCGGCCGAGAAGAGGGTGCCAGTGGTCGTATCAAAGGAGACCATGGCTTCCGGCCAGTGGACCATCGGCGCGGCGACAAAGGCAATGGTGTGCTTTCCGAATTTGCGGGTATCGCCTTCGGCAACCACTTCGGCGCGGTCATCCACGCTGAACCCGAATTGACGCATGAGATCAAAGGCTTTCTCATTACTGATGACCTTGGTCTCAGGGTGACGGATGAGGACTTCCTGAAGGCTTGCCGCGTGGTCCGGTTCCACATGGTTGACAATCAGGTAATCCAAGGGACGGCCAGCAAGGACGGCTTCGACATTTTCCAGGAACTGACGGCAGACAGACCAGTCAGCTGTATCGAAAAGAACCGTTTTTTCGTCCAAAAGGACGTAGGCATTGTAGGATACGCCCCGAGGAATGGGATGAATATTTTCAAAAAGTTCCAAGCGGCGATCGTCAGCGCCAACCCAGTACAAATCTTTCGTTAATTTTCTTACGCATTCCATATTGTTATCTCCTTCTTTGGTGTGGGGAGAAGGGCCCTTCTCCCCCTTGAATCTCGCTATCAGAGTGGATTGAACCAGTTAGGATTCCTGTACGAAGTGGGCTTTTTCTTCGCCGCATTCAGGGCAGGTCCAATCTTCCGGCAGGTTCTCAAACTTCGTTCCTGGTTTGATTTCACCAGCAGGATCGCCCTTATCCGGATCGTATTCATATCCGCAGCCGTTGCAGACAAACAGTCCAGGAGGCAGTTCCTTCTTGATGAGCGGTCTCTTCATTTTCACCATGGGAGGAGCCGGTTTCTTTTCGCCCGTTCCGAAGGCTTTGGCTAAGAGCGGCAGGATGACTTTGACATCACCGACGATCCCGTAGTCGCAGTTTTTGAAGATCGGAGCACCGGCATTGGTGTTGATGGCCACAATGGTGGTTGCATCCTTGATGCCCTTGAGGTGCTGGATGGCGCCGGAAATCCCGCAGGCGATGTAGAGGTTGCCCTTGAATTTCTGTCCGCTCATGCCGACATAGCGTTCAATAGGAACATACTGCAGGGTTTCAGCAACCGGGCGGGAGGAGCCAACTGCCGCGCCAGCAGCGTGAGCCAGTTCCTCAATGAGTTTCATGTTTTCTTTTTCTCCAATGCCCTTACCGGCACTGACAACGCGTTCAGCGTCAACAATCGGCGTATCCATCGGGATGCCGACCGTGAAGTCATAGCCATCCCCTTTCAGGGCTTCAACAAGGGAAGCCACTTGTTCTTCCGGAGAGCCATCTTTGAAGATCATCTTCTTGCGGGAGCCTGTAATGGCCTTTTCCTTGCGGGACCCACCGCCGCCATGTTTGGCGTTGGACAGACGGTCCGTAATATGGGCTGCAATAACGACACGCTGGATCTCGTTGGTGCCTTCGTAAATCGTAGTGATCTTCGCGTCGCGGTACATCCGTTCGATATCCATCCCCTTGAGGTAGCCCGTACCGCCAAAGATCTGAAGGGCATCGTTTGTGATTTCAACAGCAAGGTCAGAAGCATAGAGCTTTGCCATGGCGGACTGCATGCCATAATCCATATGTTCCGTCTTCATTTCAGCCGCACTGTAAACGAGGAAACGGGCAGCTCTCAGTCTTGTTGCCATATCAGCCAGCTTGAAGGAAACACCTTGGTTCTGGCAGATCGGCGCACCAAATTGGATTCTTTCCTTGGAATAGTTTAGGGCTGCTTCGTACGCGCCTTGGGCAATCCCCAGAGCCTGGGCAGCAATCCCGATACGGCCGCCGTCAAGGGTTGCCATGGCAATCTTGAAGCCTTGGCCCAGTCTGCCCAGGAGGTTTTCCTGAGGAACCTTGACGTTGTTGAAGATCAGTTCAGCCGTAGCGGAGGAACGGATCCCCAGTTTGTCGTAATGATCGCCGAAGGTAAAACCGGGCATGCCTTTTTCGAGGATAAAGGCACTGATGCCGCGCGTACCTGCGTCGGGATCGGTGACAGCAAAGACAACGTACGTATCAGCTTCGCCGCCGTTGGTAATGAAAATCTTGTTGCCGTTGAGAATCCAGTTCTTGCCATCAAAGACAGCCGTTGTTTCTGTGCCGCCTGCGTCAGAACCGGCATTGGGTTCTGTAAGGCCAAAGGCACCGATCTTCTCACCTTTGGCAAGGGGAACGAGGTATTTTTGCTTTTGTTCTTCTGTCCCAAAGGCAAAGATAGGATAGGAACCCAGGGATACGTGAGCCGAAAGGATAACGCCAACACCGCCGTCAACACGGGCCAGTTCCTCTACGGCAATGGCATAGGCAATGTAATCCATGCCGGCCCCGCCGTATTCTTTCGGATAGGGAAGTCCCATCCAGCCATTTTCGCCCATTTCCTTGACGATTTCAGTGGGGAACTTGCTTTCCTTATCGAGGGAGAATGCAATCGGCTTGACTTTCGTTTCAGCGAATCCGCGTATTGCAGCGCGTAATTCTTCATGGTCATTGGTAGTGGTAAATAACATCTGTTTCCGACCTCCTCTGTACAGAAAATCCTTCTTCTCGGTGATAGAATAATTCCTATCACTTAATAACAATCCTTGATGAGTTAATTGTAACCCGAATGATTACACATGTCAAGAAGTTTATGGAGTTATCTGAAAAAAACTTTCTTTTAGGGAAAGGCCCTGACCGTTCAAAGATATATCCATAAAAAGGGACTGCAACGGGCTTCTCTGTCTATTCTATCTTGTTTGGACCCCGAATACCAATGAAATGGGAATTTCCCTGAAAATAGGAAATTCCGTGGTGCTTATTGTAATTTTTGGTACAAATTAATAGAAAAGAGAGGTTAATATAATCAAATGCGCATTTGATCGAATAAAGGTCGCGGGAAAAAGGGACGGAGAATAATGTCTCGTTTTTCCCTATTGCAGGACCGGGATGGGGGAGAAAAACGCAAAAAAAAAGGGGGCTGCTTACGCAGCACCCTTTTTGTACCCAACATGCAGGTTATTTCTTTTCAGGAGCCGAATGGAAGGCACAGCCGCCACAGGAGGCGCAGTTGCCGCCACACGTTCCAATCCCACTTTTATGGTCATGCACGATGGTGTACACCGAAACAAGGACGAACAAGAGGATAACAAGTCCTACAATGAGCGTTCCCATAAGGATCAACTCCTTTGCTCTACATTGCAATTCCTATCGGATTGCTTTACTTATTATACTCCAAATTGACTTCAACTGCACCCTCATATTTTTTTGCGGGACGCAGCAGGAGATAAAGGAGAATGGCAAAGATCACAGCGGCAAAGGCTGTACCGATGGTAAAGACCCCTGTCGTAAGGAACATGCCAAACTGATAGAAAATCAAGGAAACGGCATAGGCAAAACCACATTGATAACCGATGGCAAAGAGCGTCCATTTGCCGTTGTTCATTTCGCGGCGGATGGCTCCCATGGCAGCAACGCAGGGCGCGCACAGAAGGTTGAAGATGAGGAAGGAATAGGCACTGAGGGTACTGAAGTCCTTGGCAAAGGTACCCCAGAATTCTTCACCGTCCTCGGCGGCTTCTGCAAGACCGTAGAGGATACCGAAGGTTCCTACGAGGTTTTCCTTGGCAATAAGGCCCGTAAAGGCGGCGACAGCGGCTTTCCAATCACCCCAGCCGAGGGGGGCAAAGATCCAGGCGACTTTTTCACCGATGTAGGAAAGGAACCCGTCGTTCAGGTCTTCGACCATGGCAATCTCACCATCAACATAGCCGAATCCGGAAAGGAACCATACGAGGATGGTGGAAAGGAGGATGACCGTGCCGGCCTTCTTAATGAAACTGGAAGCTCGTTCCCAAACACTGCGGGCAATGTTGGAAAGGGTCGGCATGTGGTAAGCTGGCAGTTCCATGATGAAAGGCGCGGGATCTCCGGCAAACAGCTTGGTCTTTTTGAGGATGATCCCAGAAATGATGATGGCTGCAATCCCGACAAAATAAGCTGAGGGAGCGACCCACCATTCACCGCCGAAATAGGCCCCTGCGACAAGGGCGATGATCGGCATTTTGGCAGAGCAAGGAATCATGGTCGTTGTCATGATGGTCATGCGGCGGTCAGGCGCATTTTCAATGGTCCGGGAGGCCATGATGGCAGGAACTCCGCAGCCGGAACCAATCAGCATAGGAATGAAAGATTTTCCGGACAGCCCAAATTTACGGAAGGCGCGGTCCAGGATGAAGGCGATCCGGGCCATATACCCGCAGGCTTCGAGGAATGCCAGGAAGATAAAGAAGACCACCATCTGCGGCACGAAGCCAAGGACGGCACCGACGCCGGAGATGATCCCATCAACGACGAGGCCTTCCAGCCATTCCGCCACTCCCCAGGAAGCCATGAGCTCGTGGGCACCGGGAATGACCCATTCTCCAAAAAAGGTATCATTGACCCAGTCCGTTGCTTCTGTTCCGATGGTCGTGACACTGATATAGTAGACAAGGAACATGATGACGGCAAAAATGGGGAGTGCCAGGAAACGGTTTGTGACAATGCGGTCGATTTTATCAGAAACAGTCAGACGATGCTTGTCTTTTTTGACGAAGCATTTTTCGATGACTTTTGAAACATAGTTGTAGCGTTCGTTGGTAATGATGCTTTCCGCGTCATCATCCATTTCCTTTTCGACGGAGATGATATCATCCTCAATGTGGGAAATGAGCTCCGGAGAAAGCTTTAGGGCATCGAGCACATTGGCATCCCGTTCAAAGAGCTTGATGGAGTACCAGCGGCTCTGGGATTGGGGAAGGGCGCCCTGCGTGGCTTCTTCGATGTGGGCCAGGGCGTGTTCAACCGGACCGGCAAAGGTATGGATTGGCTCAGCTGGAACCTTGGCCTGAACCATTTGCGCAGCTTTTTGGACGAGGGTCTTGATGCCTTCGCCTGTCCGAGCGGAAATTTCCACAACCGGGCAGCCAATGGATTTAGCAAGGACTTCCGTATAGAGGATATCTCCGTTAGCCCGCGTGACGTCCATCATATTGACGGCCATGAGGACGGGAATCCCCAGTTCCATGAGCTGTGTCGTCAGGTAGAGGTTGCGTTCAAGGTTGCTGCCATCAACGATATTCAAGATGGCATCAGGCCGTTCCTTTACGAGGTAGGTGCGGGAAACGACTTCTTCCAAGGTGTAAGGGGAAAGGGAATAGATCCCAGGCAGGTCCTGGATGAGGATCTCGGGATGACCAATCAGGGTCCCTTCCTTTTTTTCAACTGTAACGCCAGGCCAGTTGCCAACGAACTGATTGGATCCAGTGAGGGCATTGAACAGGGTCGTTTTGCCCGTATTCGGGTTCCCTGCAAGAGCAATCTTATATTGCATAATAAAACCTTCCTTTCAAAAAGTTGCAATAGACTAATCGATTGGGAAATTGATTACACTTCTTTGATTTCAACGATTTCGGCATCGCCTTTGCGCAGGGACAGTTCATAACCCCGAACGGTCATTTCAACCGGATCCCCTAAAGGCGCGACACGGCGGATATGCAGGGCCGTTCCTTTGGTCAGGCCCATATCCATGATGTGGCGCTTCATGGCGCCGCTGCCGTGGATCTTGATGACTTCGTAGTTATGACCGGTTTCAGCATCTTTTAAGGTAAGCATCGCAAGTTCTCCTTTACTGCACAAATATTTTATTGGCCATCTCCATACTGATGGCGACACGGGAATCGCGGATGTTCACAATGATTCCTGAGGGGGTGTTCTGGACAACCGTAATGGGGGCGCCTAGGGTGATTCCAAGATTTTCCAGGTGGCTCCTGACCTTGGGGGAACCGCCAATCCGGATGACCGTTAGGACGTCGCCTGACTTTGCAAACGCTAAGGGCATGATGGCCTCCTTTGAGATTTTTAGGAAGAGTTTCTTTTAACGTCACAATGTTAGCACAGACTAACATAATATGCAAGGAGTTTTCCCGTAACAAAGAAACTTTTGAAGTAAAAAAAAAAGCACTGCCGAAGCAGTGCACAAAGGATTACCCTTCTGGATGCAATTTCTTTTCCGAGAATTTTCTGAGCTTGTCAAGGGCGTAAAGGAAAATGCCTCCCAGGAGAAAACATAGGGGACTGAAAGTTTCAAAAGTCATGGCTGGCTGGGGAATCTTAAGGGTGGTGGGGCCCGTAACGATGGTGTAGAGGGAACCGACCATGAGTCCCAAGATAAAGTAAACCATGGCGGCTCGATGCATTTCCAGTGCGTTTTTCACAATACGGATGATGCCGACAATCCCTGTAAGGACGCCGCAGCCAAAAATGATAAGGACGGGAAGGTAGGAAAGGTTCATATGAAGGAATTCACGAATGGCTCCGATGATGGGAACGTACAGCCCAAAGATGAGGAGCATGGTGGAGCCCGAAATCCCCGGCAGGACCATGGCACAGATGGCAATCATGGCACAGACGAAGATATAAAGGCCTAGCGTAGGGGTGAGCTGGGCAACGTCTACCTGTACGCCTTTTCCGCCGGCAGGATTGAACCAGGTAATCACAAAGACCACAAAGAGACCCAAAAGAAAGAAAGGCAGCCGGTTTTTCTGGGAAAGCGCCTGCTTTTCCTCTTTGAGGATCAGGGGGAGGGAAAAGAGCGAGAGGCCCAGGAAGAGGGAACTGAGTTCATAGATCCTGGTTGTAAAAAGACTTCCCAAAACCATGACGGATGATCCCATGCCAAGAGCCCAACCAATTCCTAATTTCCCCAAGAAAACCAGGGCATGTTGTTTCAGTTCCCGTGTCCCATGGGTCAGGACATAAAGGGAACCGATGAATTCATCATAAAATCCCAGGACAAAAGCAATGGTTCCTCCGGAAACACCGGGGACACTGTCTGCAAGGGCCATGGAAAAACCACGGATAAGGTTAAGGAAAAGGTCCATTTGATCATATCCTTTCTATGCCAGCATCAGGGTATTGCATGGATATGGTATAATAGTTACGCTTTCAGGGATATCTATGCATTGAAAGCCTATTATATCGTATTTTTTCAAGAATGAAAATAGAAGGGAGCTAGGAATTTGGAACGAGAAGAAGTCAAGATGAAACTCTTTGAACTTGCGGCGCAAGGCGTGGAAGTCCCCCGCATGGAGATGATCAAGACACCGGAACAGATTGCGGGCATCCGCGAAGCGGGACGGCTCAACACGGAAGTCCTGGATGCCGTGGAAAAGGCAATCCACGTGGGTATGACGACGGAAGAAATTGACCGCATTGTCTACGAATATACGGTCAGCCACGATGCCACTCCGGCCTGCCTTAATTTTGAGGGCTTTCCTAAAAGCGTCTGCACCTCTGTGAACGATGTAATCTGTCACGGCATCCCAAGCTCCGATGTGGTCCTTAAAAACGGTGATATCGTCAACGTCGATGCCACGACCATCTACAAGGGATATGTTGGGGATGCTTCCCGCATGTTCATGCTCGGAAACGTGCCGAACAATCGCCGGAATCTCGTAGGCATCACGAAGGAATGTCTCCGCCGCGGCATGCAGAATGCTGTTGGCTGGAAGAACACGCTGGGCGACATTGGCGCGGCCATCCAGTCCTTTGCCAGGAAACACGGCTATTCCGTGGTCCGCGAATTTGGCGGTCATGGTGTGGGGCTTTCCATGCATGAAGATCCTTTTGTTTCCCACGTCGGGAAAAAAGGAACGGGCATGCTCCTTGTGCCGGGCATGGTCATTACCATTGAACCCATGATCAATGAAGGGCGGGCAGCGCTCTATATTGATGAAATCGACAATTGGACGGTTCGCACGGAAGACGGGAAGTCTTCGGCTCAGTGGGAGTATACCCTGCTCATCACGGAGGGAGAACCGGAAATTCTTTCTTACTAAGAAAAAGGAGCAATCTTATGGATTTTTTCACGCTTGCCAAAAATCGTTATTCTGTACGGAAATTCAGTGAACGCTCTGTTGAACCGGAAAAACTGGAGAAGGTCCTTGAAGCCGCGCGTGTGGCACCGACAGCCCATAATTATCAGCCTTTTCGCATTTATGTGCTTAAAAGCAAGGATGCCATTGCCAAGATCCGTGAACTGACGCCCTGCGCCTTTAATGCCCCGATCGTTCTTATGGTGACGATCTGCCGTGATGAGCAGTGGGTCAATGAACTGGAAAAAGGGTTCCTTTCCGGGCAGGTTGATGCAGGAATCATTGGAACCCATCTGATGCTGGAGGCTTGGGAACAAGGACTGGGAAGCTGCTGGGTGGCTCACTTTCCGCCCGTTAAGACCGCCGACGCCTTTGGCCTGTCCCATAATGAAATGCCTGTTTTTCTCCTTCCCTTGGGCTATGCCGCAGATGGGGTGAAAGCCTCCTCTCTTCATGAAAAACGGCGCAGTGTAACGGAACTGGTGAAGGAACTTTAAGGTTTCCATACTTCGTAGGATAGAAGGAAAATTAAAAGTTTTTATAAAGAATGACCATCAATTAGATAAAATCTCCCTGAACTTTCCATTTTTCTTCCCTATGGAGTATAATAAGGGAAATTCTAAAAAAGGACGTGACCCCATGAATAAGAGAGCAGAACGCTTCAAGAAATTCATTGCTGACCAAAAAGTAGAAGGCTTTACCATTGAAGAACCCAAGAGCGAACCTAACAATCTGGTCCTTTTCCGGAGTAATTTCCGCATGGATGGCAATCTTCTTCCTTTTGGTATCTTTGTTGATGATACGCCCTTTGCCATGATCCGTGTCGTTGTCGTGGCAGAGGCCCTGCGGGATGATAACGAGAAGGAAGTCACAGGGCTTATCAATCAGCTCAACCTCAAGTATAAACCGTATAAGTTCTATATTGACGGTGCCAAGAATCTTATGGCTGAATCCTGCGTCATCCTCCGTGATGGGGAAGATGCCGTGGGGGATATGCTCCTTTTTGTGCTGAATCTGGCCCAGCAGGACCTTGGAAAGGAATACAAGGCCATCATGCAGACCGTTTGGGGTAAGGGCAGTGAGGATAAAAAACAAAACTGACGGCTGAGGGCCGTAATAAAGCTGACTGTAGGACCCGCTGCAGCCAGCTTCTTTTCTTATGGCAAAAGGGAAAGGGCTAGGGCGAAAAGACTCCTTATGGCAGTTTTTACAAGGGGCAGGGAGCCCCTTTTTTTGAATGTAAAGGATTCCTGATCAAAACTGCAACTGTTGATGCAAGAAATATAAGACCGATACAGTTCAGGATAGATCTGGCGGCAATTAAAGACGATACCGATTGTCAGCTCGAATGAGACGGAAACTCAGGACAATCGGATCTTTGAGCCGCGGGACCTAGGTACAGGCGGCCAGTATCCCCGCAGTAAGATAGGAACTACGAAAAAAAGCCACCCGCGATGCGGATGGCTTTTTTGATGAGGTTCAAAGCATGATGTATTTGCCGATAAATAGTATGGTGAGGATGTACATGAGGGCACTGATCCTGTCCGTGTGACGCGTCAGGACATTGAGGATCGTGTAGGAAATGACACCAAAGGAAATGCCTTCTGAAATGCTGTAGCAAAACGGCATGGCAATGATGGCAATATAGGCTGGAATGGCTTCGGAAAGATCGTCCATGTCAATCTTGTTGACGGATGAGAACATGAGAAAGCCAACCACGATGAGGGCCGGTGCTGTTGCAAAGGCCGGGATGGCCATGAAAAATGGTGACAGGAACAGGGAAAGGAGAAAGAGCACGGATACGGTTACCGCCGTAAGCCCCGTGCGTCCGCCTTCAGCAACGCCGGCTGCACTTTCAACAAAGGTCGTGACCGTACTTGTTCCCATGAGGGCGCCCGTGCAGGTTGCGACGGAGTCGGCCATGAGGGCTCCTTTGATGTGGGGCAGACGGCCCTTTTCGTCGAGCATGTTGCTCTTGGAGGCAACTCCGATGAGGGTTCCCAGTGTATCGAAGAGGTCAACAAAGAGGAAGGCGAAGATCACGGCAAAGAAGTCGAGGGAAAAGACCGAGGAGAAATCCATTTTGCCCCAAACCGGCAGGGGATTTAAGGGAATGAAAGCGGCCAAACCGGCGGAAAGGTTGGGAAAGACACTGAAGGTCCCCAATTTCGGATCGGGAATGTAAAGGCCCGATGCTTCTGCAATCATCCCGAGGATCCAAGTGCCCAGGATGCCAAAAAGAATGTTGCCGCGGATGTTCTTGATGATGAGAAAGCCTGTAAAAAGAATCCCGATGAGGGCGATGACGACAGTGATGCCCACGCTGTGGAACGTCCCGTCAGCAACCGCTTTCGTAAAGGAATAGAGCGAAACCTTGGTTGCCGGATTGGCCACGACAATCTTGGCGTTAAGCAGACCAATGAAAGCGATGAAAAGACCAATGCCAACGGAAATGGCCCGTTTCAGTGTGAGGGGGATGGCATTGAAAATGGCTTCACGGATATTTGTGAGGGAAAGAAGAATAAAGACAAGGCCTTCAACAAAGACGGCAGCGAGGGCAACCTGCCACGTATACCCCATCTGCAGGACGACCGTATAGGCAAAGTAGGCATTAAGCCCCATGCCTGGAGCTAGGGCAAAGGGGTAGTTGGCAAAGACGGCCATGAAGAGGGTCCCCAAGGCAGAGGCAAGGGCGGTCGTTGTCACTAGCGCCCCCTTATCCATTCCTGTAGCACTGAGGATGGAGGGGTTTACAATGAGGATATAGGCCATTGTCATGAAGGTGGTGATGCCGGCAATGATTTCGGTCCGGGCATCAGTGTGGTTTTCCTTGAGGTGGAAAACGCGGTCAAAGAGTTCTTCCATGGTGTGACTTCCTTTCTTTACTGGACAATGAAAAATCAGGACTTTTTCCAGAAGGCGCGGAAGCGCTCCAGCATCGTTTTCTGGGGTAGTTTTTCCGGCCAAAGTTCCTCTTTATCGGAATGACGCAGGGCCGAGGCCATGTGGTCATAGAAATGGGGAATTTCTTTTTCAAGACGCCGAGCCAGTTCCTTCATATCCTGGCGCTGGGTCTTGCCGTCATAGGGGCAGGGATTGGCCAAAGGGTGAAGGCCAATCTTTTTGCCGATGGCAATGATTTCCGCTTCCCGGTAAAAAAGCAGGGGCCTGATGACGGTCATGCCGCTGCGGGAAAGATGGGTCACGGGCAGGAAGGTCTTGTTCTGCCCCGACTGGAAGAGATTCAGCATCAAGGTTTCCACGGCGTCATCATTGTGATGGGCCAGGGCAATCTTGCTGCAGCCAAGTTCGCGGGCTTTGCGGTTCATCGCGGCCCGGCGGAAGTAGGCACAGGAAAAGCACGGGGTGTTGCCCCGATGGCCCCAGAGGGCCTCGACATTGACCTGCTCCGAATAATGGGTGAGTCCGTAGGTGCGGCAGAAGTCTTCCAGTTCTTTTTTGGGAAAATCTTCGGCAAACATGCCGTCCATGGTGTAGCACAACAGGTCAAAATGGCGGGGACTGTGTTTTTGGATCTCGGCTAGGGCCGCTGTAAGGAACATACTGTCCTTGCCGCCGGAAAGGCCGATGAGAATCTTATCCCCTTCTTCAATCATATTGAATTCAATCAGGGCCCGCCACAGTTTTGTAAGGTCGCTGGCGGGGACAAACGCATCGTGTTTCATGAGATGATGTTCACACTCCTGGAAAAGGATTCTTCTATTATAGCAAAAATAGAGCGGACATGTTAGAATAATAAAGCAAATTCTAGACGAATTGTGAGGAAAAAATGGAAGATTTATTATCATCGCTCAATACTCAGCAGGCTGAAGCCGTCAAACATGTGGCTGGGCCTATTTTAATTTTGGCGGGTGCCGGAAGCGGCAAGACAAAGGCCCTGACGACACGGATTGCCTATCTTTTGGAAAAAGGGGTCCCTCCTTACAGCATCCTTGCCATTACATTTACGAACAAAGCGGCCAAGGAAATGCGCGAACGCGTGGATAAGCTTGTTGGTCCCCTTGCCAAAGATGTCTGGCTCTATACGTTCCACGGTTTCTGCAACCAGCTCCTGCGCCGGGAAATCAAGCATCTGTCCCACTACGGCTATGGGACAGGCTTTTCCATTTATGATACGACGGACTGCAAGAATGTCCTGAAGGGCATCTTGAAGGATCTCAAGATGGATGAAAAGTTCTACCCCTTGAGCGCGGTGATGTCGGTCATTTCAAATGCCAAGAATGCACAGCTTTCCGGTGCCGCTTTTGCCAGGAAGGCCGATGACTTCCATGCCAAGAAAGTGGCCGAGATCTATCTTGAATACGAAAAGCGCATGCGTCAGAACAACGCCGTTGATTTTGACGACCTCCTGCTCCTTTCCGTGGACCTGCTGCAGCATGACAGGGACGTGCGGGAAAAATACCAGCATAAGTTCCAGTATGTCATGATCGATGAATACCAGGATACGAACCATGTGCAGTATCTTCTGGCCAAACTCATCAGTGCCCCGGAAAACAACCTTTGTGCCGTCGGCGATATTGACCAGAGCATCTATGGGTGGCGCGGCGCGGATATCAGCAATATCCTTGATTTTGAAAAAGATTATCCCGATGCCAAGATCTATAAACTCGAGCAGAATTACCGTTCTACCCAGGTTATCCTTGACGCGGCCAATGCGGTCATTGAACATAACAGTGCCCGCCGGCCCAAGAACCTTTGGACGGAAAATGGGAACGGGAAACCGATCACCTATTTTCAGGCTTTCAACGACCGCAATGAAGCGGAATTTACGGTCCATAATATGCGGCGTCTGCGCGACGAAGCTCATTTCCATCTGGGCGATATGGCGGTCCTTTACCGGACCAATGCCCAGTCCCGCATGTTTGAAGAAACCCTCATCAAAAATGGCCTTCCTTATATCATGGTTGGCTCCTTGAAATTCTATGACCGCAAGGAAGTCAAGGACCTGCTTGCTTATTTGCGTCTCCTTGTAAATGGCCGTGATGAGCAGGCCTTGGAACGGGTCATCAACGAACCGAAACGGGGCATTGGCAGTGCGACAGTGGAAAAACTCAAGATGCTCCTTAATGAAACGGGACTGTCGCTGCATGAAGCCCTCAAGGCACCTTCTGCTGGTGAACTCCTTGGTCGGAGTCTCCTTAAGGTGACTGCTTTCAGTACCCTTCTAGAAAGCCTTCGCAAGGAAACTGATACGGTCCCTGTGGAGCAGCTCATGACGGATATCCTCGAAAAGACCGGGTACTGGGATGCCTTGCTCCTGGAAGGCTCGGAACAGGCTCGGGGCCGCATGGATAACCTTGACGAATTAAAGCGCATTGCCATGGAGTTCCAGGAAGATGAAAACGAGGAGGAAAAGACCTTGGAGGATTTCCTGAACCATGTGGCCCTTGTTTCCGATATCGATGATGCCAAACTCAGCCGCGATGCCGTGACGCTGATGACGCTCCACTCGGCCAAGGGACTTGAATTCCCTGTTGTCTTCATGGCCGGCATGGAAGAGGGTCTTTTTCCGAGTCAGCGCTCCCTTGACGACACGGATAAGCTTGAGGAAGAACGGCGTCTTTGCTATGTTGGGATTACGCGGGCCAAGAAAAAACTATTCCTTACAAGCTGCCGGAGCCGCATGATGTACGGCCGGACGGTCATGTTCCCGCCGAGCCGCTTCCTTGAAGAAATCCCCCGCCATCTTATTGAAACGGCCCTTGTCGGCCAGCAGGATGGGAGCGGGGCGCAGCGCGCGGCATGGGAAAATCGGCCGCAGGAAGAAGGGTCAGGGCTTCGCAGCATTGCCAGAAGACGCGGCGCAAGCATCCTTGACCGGCGCGACAGGCGCTCCGAATATGTGCCGGATGGAAAGCTGGAAGTCTTCAAGGCTGGCGATAAAGTCCGTCATAAGGCATGGGGCGTGGGGACGGTTATCTCGGCCCAGCCCGACGCTGATGGGCAGATTGTCAAAGTGGCCTTCCCCGGTACGGGCATCAAGGCCCTTTCAACGAAATACAAAGTCATCCAGAAAGTATAAGAGGCGAATCTCATGACGATCATGACAAAACAAGAGGCTTTGCTAAAGGCCCAAGCCCTTCGCAAGGAATTGGAACGCAACTCCTACCTTTATTATGTGGAAGATATGCCCACCATCACTGATGCGGAATATGACAGCCTTATGCGCCAACTGCGGGCTATTGAGGCGGAATATCCTGAACTTGTGACGCCGGATTCCCCGACCCAGCATGTCGGCGGCTACGCGAAACCTGGGTTTACGGAAGTGCATCACATTACGCCGCTGTTAAGTTTAGCCAATGCCTTTTCACCGGAGGAAATGGAGGAATTTGACCGCCGGGTCCATGAAGGCCTTCCTAAGGACGCCAAGGTAGAATATGTGGTGGAACCGAAAATCGACGGTCTTGCCTGCAGCATCATCTATGAAAATGGTCGCTTTGTCCGAGCGGCGACGCGAGGCGACGGCATGGTCGGCGAAAATGTGACGGAAAATGTGCGGACCATCAAAAATATCCCTAAGGTCCTATCCTCGCTTCCTGGCGTTCCCATACCGGAACTCCTTGATGTGCGGGGAGAAGTCTATATGCCCCGTCATGCCTTTTTGAAGCTGAATGAGGAACGGGTGGAAAGAGGGGAGACGGAATTTGCCAATCCCCGGAATGCCGCTGCCGGTTCCTTGCGTCAGCTCGATCCCCGTGTCACGGCTAGGCGTTCACTGGCATTTTTTGCCTATGGCATTGGCACGGGCGCCCTTGATACGCATAATGATTCCATGGATCGCCTCGAGGCCTATGGGTTTACAACGACAGAAGGACGGACCAAGGTTGCGACCATTGAAGAGGCTAACGCACTCATTGCTCGTCACGGTGAGCGCCGCAAGAGCCTTGGCTATGACACGGATGGTGTCGTCGTCAAGGTCAACGCCGTATGGCAGCAGAACATCCTCGGGGCCACGGGAAAGGATCCCCGCTGGGCCATGGCCTATAAATTCCCGCCCGAACAGGCGGAAACGACGCTGCGGGATATTGTTATCCAAGTGGGCCGAACGGGCGTCCTTACACCGACGGCTGTCCTTGATCCCGTGAAGCTTTCGGGGAGCACCATCAGCCGCGCCACGCTTCATAATGAAGATTTCATTGCGGAAAAGGATATTCGCATCGGTGATCGGGTCATTATCAATAAAGCCGCGGAAATCATTCCAGAAGTCCTGCGTGTCGCCGTGGAAAAACGGACCGGTGAGGAAAAGGTTTTCCATATGCCTGCGGAATGTCCGGAGTGTGGCTGGCCGGTTGTCCGAAAAAATGGAGAAGCCGCTGTGCGCTGCACCAATCCCCACTGTCCCGCCTTGGGCAGGGAAGGCCTCATCCATTTTACCAGCCGTGACGCCATGAACATCGATGGCTGCGGCCCTGCTGTCCTGCTCCAGCTCCAGGAAAGGAATCTGGTGAAGGACCCGAGCGACCTTTATCTTGTTACGGCAGATGACCTCATGGAACTTGACCGCATGGGCGCAAAGTCCGCCAATAACCTTGTCCGGGCCATTGCTGCCAGTAAGGAAAACAGTCTGGATAAGCTCCTTTTTGCCCTCGGGATCCGCCACGTTGGGGCCAAGGTGGCCCGGACCCTTGCCATGAAATACCAGACCATGGATGCCCTGATGGAGGCAACACAGGAAGAATTGGCACAGATTCCTGATATTGGACCGGTCATTGCCGAAAGTGTCGTGACCTATTTTGGCGATCCAGGAAACCAGGATTACATAGAACGGCTGAAGGAATTGGGCCTTAATATGAAGATGCTGGGGACGGCTGCTTCCAATGAGAATCATCCCTTCTACGGGAAGACCATGGTCTTTACTGGAACCCTGCCCACCCTCGACCGGGCAACGGCCCAGACCATGGCTCAGGAAGTGGGCGCCAAGGTGACAAGTTCTGTCAGCAAGAAGACGGACTATGTTGTCGCAGGGGCCGATCCAGGCAGCAAATATACCAAAGCCCAGTCCTTGGGTGTCACCATCCTTGATGAAGCTGCCTTCCGGCGGCTCCTGGAAAATAAGGACATGCAATAAGCCCGATAAAAAAGCTGCGGAGAAAGAAGAGCTCTTTCTCCGCAGCTTTTCTTATTGGATTCAGCCGGCTAAATAAGTGAAGAGGGCAATCATGAGCGGCATGGTGATGACGCACAGGACCATACTGATGAGGTTGACACTGCCAGCAAGGAAGGCGTCCTTCCTAAACATGACGGCAAATTGGGTCAGCAGCGTTGCCGGAGGGGCGCAGACAGCCAGCATTCCAATCTGGAACAAAAAGAGTTCTTCTGGATGGGCCTTCAAGAAGCCTGTTGCCAGGACAAGGAGGGTGACAAAAAAAGGAAAAAGAAAAAGCCGGCCTATACAGATGAGCCATACCTTGGCTGAATGAAAAAGGCCGGACAGGTCCTTTTCAGCCATGACCATGCCCGTTACGAGCATGCTCAAGGGGCCAATCATGCTGGCCAGCATGCCCATGGTGTTTTGGATGATCAGCGGCAGTATGATTTGAAAGAAAAAGAGGGTCATGCCAATGGCCACGGAAAGGATGTTGATGTTAAGAAGCACTTGCCGAAGGGTGACACGGCGTTCCCCGCTCATGAGGACCATGCCGTGGGTCCAGATAAAAAATTGTTGGACGGCATTGTACATGCAGGCATAAAAGACGTATTCTTCACCAAAAACGGAGGCCACCAGGGGAAAGATGAGGTTTCCTGAATTGGTGTACATCAAGGAGGCCCGCGCCGTACCATCAAGACTCGTTGCCTTGCCTAAGAAGGTGGTGAGAACCAGCCAGAAAAGATGG
This sequence comes from Acidaminococcus sp. AM33-14BH, assembly GCF_003603525.1. Lineage (NCBI taxonomy): Bacteria > Bacillati > Bacillota > Negativicutes > Acidaminococcales > Acidaminococcaceae > Acidaminococcus > Acidaminococcus sp. AM33-14BH. The sequence goes on from NZ_QTNG01000001.1 coordinate 67,437, forward strand.
ACTGCAATGGCAAAAATGACGGCAATGCCAAAACCATGGACTTTTTCTTCCGATAAGGGAAGCTGCAGGGCCTTGATGATGGACGAGGGGATGATAACATAAATGAGGAGCGTTGAAATGGGCTTGCACTCGGACGCTTTCATGATGCCTTTCTTGACGGCCGCGTAGCCGATGATGGCAATAAGGAGCAGGGAGGATAGCTGGGAAAACAAAAGAGGCACGATTGCCAAGTAGGGTCACCTCCGTAAGAATGAATTTTTACCATTATAGGTGCTTTTGTGAAATTTTGCAAAAACTCGTTACTTTCCTATCAAAATGCTATATAATAGAACATCCAAGATTTGGATGTTGCCAATGATACTTGAAAGGAGGATTCCTATGGAACCTTATTCCCTTTCCTTATTTGATAATCCGGCACCGCGGGATGCAGAACTGGAAGAAAAACGCCGCAAGGGAAAGCTTACCTTGGTGCGTCCCTTGTCCTACGTGGTCATTGATATTGAAACGACGGGCCTTGACGTGGCACGCAGTGCCATCATAGAAATTGGGGCTATCCACGTACGCAATGGGACTGTTTCAGGTCGTTTCCAGACCTTCCTGACCCCGGAACCGTACCAGAGCCTGTCACCTTTTATTACGAACCTGACGGGCATTACGGACAGCGACCTTGTTGGGGCACCGACCTTTAGGGAGATCCTGCCGCGGCTGCGGGATTTTTTAGGTGGCTATACCTTGGTAGGGCACAATGTCAATTTTGACATCAACTTCCTTTATGACCGGATTTACCGGGAAACAGGGGAACATTTGAATAACCCCTATCTTGATACGAAGAAGCTTGCCAAAACCGTTGTGCCGGGCCTGTCCCACTACAGTCTGGAAGCCCTTTGCAAGCATTTTGGCATCGCGGGCAACCATCACCGAGCCGTAGATGACTGTGAACTTACGGAAAAAGTGTTGGATGCACTCTGGCGCCTCAAGACGCAGCAAGGTTAATTTCACAAGGAAGAAAAAGACCTAGGTCCGCGGGATCTAGGTCTTTTGCTGTAAAGGAAGGCGCAGCCTCCTTCTTTTTTTATTGTGCCGTTTGACTTTTTGCCGTATCACCCACAAGCTCTTTTCCGCAGTGTTTGACAACCATCAGGGCAAGGAACATGAGGGCAAGGGCAACGACAAGCTGTAGGCCATCGACCATAAGGACGAAGGTGCCGGCCATGAGTTTGCCATAGATCCCGTAAAGGGACAGGCAGAGGGCACTCATGGTGACAACGAACATGAAGGTCATGGGGATGTAGAGCATCCAGCTCTTGCGGCCTGTCGTACGCAGGAAGACAGCAAGGGCAATGAGGACCAGTGCGGAAAGCAGCTGATTGGCAGCCCCAAAGAGCGGCCAAATGTTGAGGTATCCGCCGAGGCAGAGCAGGTAGCTCGGGATCAAGGTAACAATCGTTGCCACATAGGTATTGGAAAGGAATTTCGCAGCACTGCTGTCATATTCGCTCAGCAGTTCCTGGAGCATCATGCGGCCGATGCGGGTGACAGCGTCGATGGTCGTCATGGCAAGGGCGGAGATGCACATGGTCACGATGCAGTTGCTGACATAGGGCGGAATCCCGAAGATAGAGAAATAACGGCCGATGGCAGACCCGAAGATGGCAAAGGGCGTTGCTTTCGGCAGGGCCCCGTTGACTGCAACGGAGCAGGCAATGACGAGGGAAACAACCCCCAGGACGGATTCAATGAGCATAGCGCCATAGCCAACAGGAAGCATATCCTTTTCATTGGAAATGGTCTTGGAAGAAGTACCGGAAGAAACCAGGCTGTGGAAGCCGGAAACGGCACCGCAGGCGATGGTTACAAAAAGGATGGGGAAAAGGGGCCTATTTGCTACCGTAAAGCCTTTAAAAGCCGGCATATTGATGGTGGGGTTACCGACAAGAATACCGACAACGCCTGCCAGGATCATGCCAAGGAGCAGGAAGACACTCAGATAATCACGAGGCTGGATAAGGAGCCACATGGGAAGGACAGAAGCAATGAAGCAATAGGCATAGGTTGCATAGAGCCAGCTGGTGCGGGAGGCAAAAAACGGATTGGCAATCCCTACAGCAATCATGGCAACCATGCAGATGAGGGCCAGAATCACTTCTTTGACGCCGCCGATATGAAAGCGGCGAACGGCCCAGCCAAACACCATGGCGACAAAAACGTAGAGGGTGGAAATGGAGCCAGCAGCTGCATTTGGTCCCAAGAGTTCGCCCGTCTTGGAAAAGCCATTGAACGTGCTTGCCATGATGTCGGAAAAGGCAGCGATGACAAGGAGGGAGAAGAGCCAGCTGAACAGGAGGAACATCTTGCAGCCCGTCTTGCCAACGTACTGTTCAATGATCTTGCCCATGCTCTTGCCGTCGTTGCGGACTGAAGCATAAAGGGCCGTAAAGTCCTGGACAGCGCCGAAGAAAATGCCGCCTACAATAATCCATAAGAATGCAGGAACCCAACCAAACATAGCGGCAATAATCGGGCCCGTGACAGGGCCTGCGCCCGTAATTGAAGAAAACTGATGGGCAAAGACCGTAAACCGGGAAGCCGGCGCAAAGTCGCGGCCATCTTCAAAGCGATAGGCGGGCGTCTTGGCATCGGGCTCGATGCCCCAGGTCTTGACGAGCCAACGGCCGTAGAACAGGTAGGCAAACGCAAAGATGACGATTGCAATACAAACCAAGGTTAATCCATTCATCATAGCCACTTCCTTTCCAAAAATTTCAAGTCCCGCATGAATGCTGGGATTGAGGGGGTGATGAGTGTTTACAGAGCCATAATTTATCACTTGTATACAAAATTGTCAACATAAATTTTAAAAATAAGTGGTAAAATACAGCTATTCTGTTATGAAGTTACAAAAAAGAACACAAAATATGGCGATAAAGTCTTTTTAGAATGGACGTATTCGTGAAAACGTACATTGAGGGAAATAGGAATTGAAAGAAATTTTACTTTTGCAGACGAAAAAATAAAAAATCCTATGAGATGAAACGCTTATTTTTTAAATCAACAATAAAAATATAGAAATGTTATCTTTTTATCAATAAGGTGTGAAAATAACTGGTAATTGTTCATAAATTTTTTAGGTGTATAAATACAAAATGTACTGTTTATTACGTACTTAAGGAATAAAAAGGATTGTATATGGTTCAGAATGAAGAGACTTATGTGGAAAATTTAGCGAAAATGATTCATTATACAAAATAAAATGAGAACAAAGGTTGCTTTTTTGCACAGAGAGGATACAATAGAATATACTTGTAAGAAGAAGGAGAGTGGTAGCATGCCGAAGAAACGAATCGTAGGTGTTGTTGGTCTGGGCCATGTTGGTGCCCATGTTGCCTATACGTTAGGAGTCACGGGAACGGCTGACCTTGTCAAACTTTGTGATATCAATGAAAAGAAGCTTGTCAGTGAGCATCAGGATCTCATGGATGCGGCCATGTTCATGCCCCATCATGTCAAGTATGCCATGGCTTCCTATGAAGAACTGGGCGACTGCGATATCATCATCAATGCCATTGGGAAAATTGATCTGTTGGTTACCCATAACCGGGATACGGAAATGAACTTTACGGTGGCTCAAGTTGCTGACTTCATTCCCAAGATCATGAAGGGGGGCTTCAAGGGAATCTTCATCAACATCACCAATCCCTGTGATGTGGTGTCCGATCTCATTTCCAAATTGAGCGGTCTGCCTGCGGGCCATGTTTTTGGGACGGGGACGGGTCTTGACACGTCGCGACTGGTAAGTGCCATTTCCCAGCAGACCGGCCTTGACCATAAATCCATTACGGCCTACATGATGGGCGAACACGGCAACGCGCAGATGGTGCCTTGGTCCGTCATCCAGTTCGGCGGCAAACGCCTTGAAGAACTGAAGGATGATTCCCGTTTCGTTTTTGATCATGATGCCATCAAGGAAAAGACCATCAAAGGCGGCTGGGTGACCTACGTGGGCAAGGGCTGCACGGAATACGGCATTGCGTATACGGCAACGACCCTTGCCGGATACGTCCTGCGCGATGAAAAGCATATCATGGCAACGAGCGCGCCCCTTCGCGGTGAATATGGCGAAGACGGTATCTTTGCAGGTGTACCTGCCGTGGTTGGTGAAAATGGCGTGGAAAAGGTTGTTGAACTTTCTCTCACGGACACGGAGAAAAAGGAATTCAAGACGTGCTGCACGGCTATTCGGGAAAACATCAAAAAAGCCGAATCCATTTGGAAAAAAGCCGAATGAGGGGAACGAAAAAAGCTGTCACCAAAAAAAGGTGACAGCTTTTTCATGTCTTTAGCGTGACGGTTGTTCTTGCTGGACCGCTATTTGACGGTATTTCTTAAGACGCCGATGCCTTCGATCTCACATTCGACGACGTCGCCGCGCTTTAGATACTGGGGCGGGTTCATGCCGACGCCTGTGCCGGCTGGTGTACCCGTGGAAATAATGGTGCCGCAGCGCAGGGTCATTCCGTGGGAGAGTTCACTGATGATGTAGGCAATGCTGTGAACGAGGTTCCTTGTATTGTCCTGTTGCCGCAGCTCACCATTTACGCGGCATGTAATGGTGAGCTGCGGCGGGAAGGCAAACTCTTCTGCCGTAACGATGACAGGTCCCATGGGCGCAAAGTGGTCCAAGCTTTTTCCAAAGTACCACTGCTTGTGGGCCGTTTGGACATCCCGGGCCGTGACATCATTCAGGATGGTATAGCCAAAGATATAGTCCGGGGCTTCTTTCTCGCTTACATCTTTGCAGTCCTTTCCGATGATGACGGCAAGTTCACATTCGTAATCAAGTTTGCTGACGATATCGAAATGACCGTCGATGGCTCCATCAGGATCGACGCAGCGCGTGACCCGTTTGGAAAAGTAGACGGGCACGTCCCGCTTCTGGATCTTTTCTTCCGTGTATTCCTGCGGCAATTCCTCATCGTGGGAGGCATAGTTGATTCCCAGGCAGATGATGTCATTGGCCGGTTCCGTAATGGGTGCCAGGATCTTGACCCTTTCTATGGGGACGGCGGCAACTCCCATGCGGCTGATGGCAAGCAGTTCCTCGAAATCGCTGTGAGCCATGAGGTCGGGCATATCGGCATACTTGTTGGCGGGAATGACAGATTTACCGTCTTCAGACAGGATGCCGACTTGCTCCTGCCCGTCATTTAACATGGTTACAATTTTCACGGGAATCACTCCTCTGTAGGGTACTTCCTTTATTGTACCTTTTTTTATCTTGATTTCTAGAGAATTCAGACGATTTTTACTTAGAAATTTCTCTTTCTCAAGGCGGCTGGCTGTGATAGAATAGCAGAGAAATTGATTTATGGAAAGAAGAGGGTCCTATGGAGCAACTGATCTATCAATGTGATGATGGGCACGGTGACTATAATCGGAGCTATGAATCCCATTTTGAAATTGATTATGCGGATTATTCAACGGACCACCGGGAAAACAATTTCCGCAACTATGAAAACAAGGTCCCCAAGAGCAAGAAGGAACGGGTCCGCAATATCCTGAACCATTATGAATGAAGAAAATCCCTCCAGGTCATCCGGAAGGGATTTTTTGTCAGCGTTCAAGGGGAATGACCGTGCCGCAGTTGGGAATGATATTGACCGTAAAGTCTGTCTTTCCTTCTGAAAGGAGCTGGGCTTTGGCTTTTTCATAGGCTTCTTCCAGCGTCCTTGTGGGAATCTGGTGGATGCGGCGGACAGCTTCAAAGTTTTCTTTCTTGGTCACAAGGTAAAGGGTATAGTCCTCTGCCAGGGTGTAGAGAAAATAAGCGACAAAAAAGGGAATGGTAAAATGCTGCCGCAGGGCCTTTTCCATAGAAAGGCGGCTGTTGTAGCGGAAACTGTCCCAGAAGATTTGTGGTTCCTTGATGTCCGGTGATTCGATTAGGGCAATGATGATTCCACCCTTTTTGGTTACGTCCCGGGCTGGCTCATAGCATTTGCAGCCTTGGTAGAGGGAAAGGTCCTTGGGATACCCGCCGGCACCAGCAATGGTCAGGTCTGCTTTTTGGGTAAAGGAAACCGCGTCATTGCTGAGCACCTCCTGCGTCCCTTCAAGCCAGGCCTCGTAAGGATCGCCGCTGACAAATCCGCAGACCTCGCCCCGTTCATTGATGAGGGAGTGCAGCAGGAAATCAGGCCGGCAGAATTCCATGCCTTCCAGCATATCCTGATGGACGGGATTGTGCGTCAAGGACCGGCCCTCCGTAAGGGGATTGATGCCTTCCCCCGGGGTATCTGAAAGGGCGAGGGCGTGGTTTTTCTGGATTGTTTCCCAACTGACAACGCCGGGAAGGATCATTTTTCGTCCGCCGCCAAAGCCTGCAAACAGGTGAGGCATGATCCCTCCGGCCACGATGACGAAATCCGCTTCGACAACACGGCGATTGAGTTCAACTGGGGTTCCATGCGACGTGATCCCCACAAGGACAAGGTTTTCCCGGTCGTGACAGTCGTGCTGGTAAAGGCGGATCCGGCGGGCGACTTCTTCTCCGACGACAGCTATGTCCTCATCAGGGGTCTGGGCTCGGTGCGTACCTTGGGCAAAAACGATGGAAATATCCTCATCGGGGATGCCTGCCTCATTGAGTTCGTTGATCAGGGGCCGCATGAAATCCCGTGAATGGTTCCAGGCACGGGTAATATCCGCCGTTACAATGACTACGGAGGCTCCTTTTTTTACCATCTCACGCAGGGGGGGAGAAGCAGTGGGGTGACGCAGACAGGCCGTCACGGCATCGTCTATGGAAAGGGCGGCATGGTGCCGCGGCACAAGGATGGAACCAATCCGCTCTTGAGGAAGCGTCAGCGTGGCCTCGCCTTTTCCGTAGGGAATATGAATGGTTTTTTCAGCCATAGGATGTCTTCCTTTCTTTAGATGGTCCTTATTATATCACCTTTTGCCCCAGCCCTCTATTCAATTGATACCCAAATAGGGTATAATGGGGCCTGTACAAAGGAGGAGTGATCCATGAATCACGTTGTAAAAGCCAAAATGCTTCGCGAAAGCGATGAACCCATTCATTATAATTGTGCCCAATCCCTTTTTGTCGCTTTTTCCGATGTCCTCGGCGTCAGTGACGAGCGGGCCTTTGCCATGGGCGCAAACTATGGCGGCGGTATGATGCACGGCGGTACGTGCGGTGTGGTGAGCGCCGGCCTTATGATCTTGTCCCTTGCAGGGATTCCCCAGGAAAAGGCCATGGCCCTGCTCCAGGATTTTTCCCGTGACCACGGGACCACGGCCTGCACGGAACTGCTTATGAAAGCCGCTCAGGAAGGCGTGACAAAGAAGGTCAATTGTGATGGGCTGGTCATCCACATGGCAGAGCGGCTGGACGCCATCCTTTCCGCCTAAAGCCCCATCCAGCCCATAAAAAAAGCAGCCTTTTCAGGGCTGCTTTTTTCATGCCTTCATTTTGTTTCCAGGGAGTCGAGGGCGGGGACTTCTTTCTGTTCAAACCCTTTACCCTTGAGCTGGATGGCTATGATGAGATTCGGGATGAAGAGAACGGCAAAGAAAATGAGCACCGATGCATAGGTGCCTGTCTGCTTATAGAAAAAGGAGATGAGAGTTGGACCGGCAATGCCTGCCATTGCCCAGGCAGAAAGGATGCGGCCGTGAATGGCACTTAGCTGTTTGGTGCCGAAAAGGTCGCTCAAATAGGCCGGCATGCAGGAAAAGCCGCCGCCATAGGCACTGATGATAAAGAGCACAAGACCTTTAAAGACAAAGGAAGAGGTGGTGGCACTGAGGGCGAAAAAAGCCAGGATCTCAAGGGCAAAAAAGAGAATGTATGTTACAGGACGGCTCAGCCGGTCAGAAATGGTGGACCAAAGGATGCGTCCGCCGCCGTTCATGATGCCAATAATGCCCACAAAAGCGGCTGCTTCCTGAGCTGACATGCCAATCACGTCCTGGGCCATGGGACTTAAGACGGCAAGCAGGCCGATGCCGCAGGTAATATTGATGAAAAAGACCCACCAGAGGCTTTGGAACTGCCAGGTATGCATGGCTTCTGATGCAGTCTTTCCCGTAAGGGACTGGGAATCAGCGTCATGTTCCTTTTTCAGGACGGGCGGTTTGAGGTAGAGGGCACAAAGGACCATGATGACCGAGTAGGCACCTGCCATGAGGCAGAAGGTGCGGGTAAGGCCCACCGTGCGGGTGAGTTGCTGCATGAGGGGAGCTGCAATGAGAGCGGCAAAACCAAAGCCCATGATGGCAAGACCTGTTGCAAAACCGCGGTGGTGGGGAAAATATTTCACCAAGGTTGATACGGGTGTGATGTAGCCTGTGCCAAGACCAATGCCGCCAATGCACCCATAAAAGAGATAGAGGAGGGAAAGGCTTCTGATGGAAAGGGCATACGCCGTACCCAAAAGGCCCGTTCCGAAGAAAAAGGCGGCCATGAGGCCACTTTTTTGGGGGCCTATTTTTTCTACAAAGCGCCCCAAGAGTGCGGCTGACATGCCAAGAAACAAGATGGCAAGGGAAAAGGTCCAAGTGACATCACCCATAGAAGCCCCCAAGGTTTCCATGATGGGGCGGACAAGGACGCTGAAAGCATAGACGCTCCCAATGGAGAGGTGAATGCCTACGGCGGACAGTGCAATCAGTGAGCGGTTTCTCATGTTGCTTCCTTTCTGGGAAAACTTCCCCTAGAAAGAGAAAAGGCCCGGACCAATCTGCAGCATAAGGCTGCAGAGGAAAAGGCCGGGATGAAAAAGGACCGTCCGGGCTGCTTTTCTCTGCCCAGACGGTCGGCAAGTTACACAATGCAGAGCACGTGGTCAATTCCACTTATCCGTCAGTCCTGCACTGCTTTATTTGATTGTGATGCGAATATTATAGCAGGTATGACAGAACGGAGCAAGAAGAAATTCAGAAAAAAGATAAAAAAAACCGCCCCCCAAGGAGCGGCTTCATCTCTAAAGTGGTGGAACTAACTGGATTCGAACCAGTGACCCCCACGATGTCAACGTGGTACTCTAACCATCTGAGCTATAGTTCCGAGACGAATATTAGTATACCCAAAGGAAAGAGTCTTGTCAACTCTTTTTTTTCCCCCCAGGGGAAAAGGATTTGGACATAAGGGGCGGTGATGTTTATTTTTTTGCCTTAAACAGATATAATAAGGAAGACGAAGACTTTCATAGTGGGACCCACGGGTCCTTTTTTTGGTAAAGGAGATTGACCATGAAAAAGCTGTTCTTACTGATTGCCGTCATTACGGCACTTTTCACGGCTGCCTGCGGCAAAAGCGGCAAAGCGGCTGGAACGGACGCACCGGCCCTAAAGGGCCCTGTCACAGCCCAATTTGAGACCAGTCTCGGCAATTTTGAGGTCCGCCTTGCCGTAGAAGGGGCACCCAAGACCTGTGCCAATTTTGTAAAGCTTGCGGAATCTGGTTTCTATGATGGACTCACTTTCCACCGCGTCATTGACGGCTTCATGATCCAAGGCGGCGATCCCAAAGGCGATGGAACGGGCGGACCGGGCTATACCATCAAAGATGAATTTTCAAAGAATCTGCGTCACGATGGACCGGGCATCCTGTCCATGGCAAATGCTGGCCCTGATACAGGTGGAAGCCAGTTCTTCATTACCCTGGAGAAGACGCCCTGGCTGGATGATCATCATGCTGTCTTTGGCCGCGTCGTCAAAGGACTTGATGTAGTCCAAAAGATTGGTAAGGTTAAAACGGACGCCAATGACCGGCCAGTGACGCCCGTTGTTATCAAGAAAATCAAGATTGTAAAAGGCTAAGGAGGAAATCGGGTTGCCAGAAACGCTGGAAAAGAAGCTGATTTTTAAGGACAATCGGGAAATGGTGGCTGTCCTGGGGAAAAATGATGAATACCTGAAACTGATGGATGATCCGGAGTGCCGGATTATCCCCCGGGGCAATGAACTGCTCCTTACCGGGACGGAAGCGGCGCTCAGGCGGATGGAACGAGCCTTTTCGGAACTGCTCTATCTCTATCGCCAAGGGCTGCCCATTACGACCCATGATGTGACATACACGCTGAAGCTGGTTCGTGACGGCAAGGAAGAGGCCCTGCATCAGCTTTATACGGATACGGTCATTACGACCTACCGGGGAAAACAGGTCAAGGCCAAGACCCTGGGCCAATGGCAGTACCTCAAGACCATTGGGGAAAATCAAATGACCATTGCGTTAGGACCGGCGGGAACGGGCAAGACCTACCTTGCCGTGGCTATGGCGGTCAAGGCCCTTAAGAACCACGAAGTGGAGCGAATCATCCTCACGCGGCCGGCTGTGGAAGCAGGGGAAAAACTGGGCTTTTTGCCCGGGGACCTGCAGGAAAAGGTGGATCCATACCTGCGGCCCCTTTATGACGCCCTTTACGAGATGCTCGGCATGGAATCCTTCCAGAAGTATTTGACCCGGGGAACCATTGAAGTGGCGCCCCTTGCCTATATGCGCGGACGGACGTTGAGCGATGCCTTCATCATCATCGATGAGGCCCAAAATACGACGGCTGAGCAGATGCGCATGGCCCTTACCCGTTTTGGCTTTGGCTCCAAGCTTGTTGTGACAGGGGATGATTCCCAGGTGGACTTGCCGCCGGGCAAGGAGTCCGGGCTCACCAATGCCGCCTATGTTCTCCAGGGAATCCCTGGCATTGGCATTATCCACTTTACGGACGGCGATGTCATCCGGCATGAAATCGTGGCGGCCATCATCCGGGCGTACAAAAAATACGATAATGCTAAAAAGAAAGGAAGGGACGGCTATGATCGTCACACTCGAAAATAACCAGGAAAAGGTCTCCATTCCTGAAGCGCTGGAAGCGGACCTGACCAAAGCCATGAATGTCGTTGCGGAACTGGAGGCCCTGTCCCCGCAGACAGAAGTGGATATTACCCTTGTCGATGACGCTGCAATCCATGAACTCAACCGCACTTACCGCGGCATTGACCGGCCGACGGATGTGCTTTCCTTTGCCCTTGACGAAGGGGAAGAGGAACCGGAAGTGGACGATGACGAGATTGAACATCTATTGGGTGATGTCATCATTTCCGCTCCGACAGCAGTCCGCCAAGGTGAGGAATACGGTCACGGACTCGAACGGGAGATGACCTATTTAGCCGTTCATGGGATGCTCCACCTCCTGGGATACGATCACATGGAAGAAAAGGACAAGCTTATTATGCGCAAACGGGAGGAAGAAGTCCTGCGCAGGCTTGACCTTGCCGAGGAAAATTTTGGAGGCTGACGATGGACCTGATCCTTTTTGAAGCGGCCAAAGCGGCACGGAAAAACGCCTATGTCCCGTATTCCCACTTTGCCGTGGGAGCGGCAGTCAGGGCGAAGGACGGCCGCATTTTTACGGGCTGCAATATCGAAAATGCATCTTACGGACTGACGGTCTGCGCCGAACGAAATGCTATCTTTGCAGCCGTCAAAGAAGGCGTACGCGATTTTGAAACCCTGCTTGTGACGGCTGATACGGAAGGACCTGTGTCTCCCTGCGGAGCCTGCCGCCAGGTCATGGCTGAATTTGGGATTTCCCATATTGAACTGACAAACCTCAAGGGGCTCAGCCAGTGTGTGAGCCTTGAAGAACTCCTGCCTTACGGCTTTACTCTAAAAGAAAAGGAATAAGCATCATGCAAGTACAGCAGCAAGAACATCGGGCCGGTTATATCGCCGTTATTGGACGCCCCAATGCAGGCAAGTCGACCCTCATTGACAAACTGATCGGGGAAAAGGCGGCCATCGTATCAGACCGTCCTCAAACGACGCGCAATCGCATTCTTTGCATTTTATCGACGGAAAAGGCCCAGCTTATTTTCCTTGATACGCCAGGCCTCCACAAACCTAAGGATAAATTGGGGGAGCATATGGTCAAAGCCGCCGAAGATTCCTTAAAGGACGTTGACGCCGTGCTCTATGTCGTTGACGCCACAGAAAAACGGGGAAAAGGGGAGGCCTATATCCTGGAACGGCTCAAAAAGGTTCAGGTCCCGGTCATCCTTGTCCTTAACAAGGTGGATCTCATCAACCAGAAAGAAAACCTTCTGCCGCGTATTGACGCTTTTCAAAAGGCCTATCCCTTCCACGGCATCATGACCCTATCTGCCTTGGAAGATAAGGATTTCACGCCCCTTATCGAGGAACTGACAGGCCTCATGCCGGAAGGCCCTAGCTTTTATCCGGAAGACCTTTACACGGATCAGACGGAACGGGTCATGGTAAGCGAAATCATCAGGGAAAAGATCCTGCGCCTCACCCATGATGAAGTGCCCCATGCCGTTGCCGTCAAGGTAAACGAAATGAAGACCCGTGATAATGGGATGGTTTATGTGCGGGCCGATATCTATGTGGAACGGGATTCCCAAAAAGGAATTCTCATTGGTCGCAAGGGACAGATGCTGAAACAGATCAGCGCGGAAGCCCGCAAGGATATCGAAGATCTTGTCGGCAGTCAGGTTTATCTTGAAATCTGGGTCAAGGTGCGTCCCAAATGGCGGGAAAAGGAAACCGAACTCCGACAGCTTGGGCTGAGTTCCGATCATAGGGCATATTGACCATGCCGCGGCACCTATTGTATAATGAAAATTAACATTGACAGCCCAAAAGTGCCCAAAAATGGCACACTGTGATTCGTTGAAGTGGTGCTGTGGTTCGAGGATGGCGCTTTGCCGAAGGACCACAGTCCTTGGAAAAAAGGAGAGATGACTTATCGACGCGGGTCCTGCGCTTGGACGCATATTGAAACCGATTGTATATCCTTTTGCTTATCTTTTTTGGCATGTGGGCCGCAGCCTTTATCGCTTCATGGGCATTCAGCCCTATGATCCTGATATGAGCCGCTCAGAAGATGATATTCGGCGGATGGTCAGTGACAGCGAAAAAGGCGGGGAAATCGATCCCGTAGAAAGCCGCCTGATTGATAATGTCTTTGATTTTGCCGACCGAGTTGCCCGGGAGGTCATGGTTCCCCGGCAGGATATGATCTGCCTGTTTGTGGAAGATTCCTTGGAAGAAAACCTGAAGGTTGTCCATGATTCCGGTCACACCCGTTATCCGCTTTGTGAAGAAGACCGCGATCATATCCTGGGGATGATCCATATCCGGGAACTGATGAACCTTGACCAACATGATCCCCACGCAGATCTTAAGTCCATTATGCGGGAAATTGACGTGGTGCCTGAAAGTATGTCCATTGTGAAGATCCTTCAGCTCATGCAGCACAAACATGTCCAGATGGTGGCCGTTGCCGATGAATATGGCGGAACAGCGGGCCTTGTCACCATGGAAGACCTCTTGGAGGAAATCGTTGGTGACATCCAAGATGAGCACGATACGGAAATGCCGGAAATCAACAAGATGCCCGATGGGTCCTATGTGTTTGACGGCTTGGTCCTTTTGGACGAAGTCTCGGAGACGATGGGCATCCAGTTTGATGATCCTGAGGAAGATACCATTGGCGGTTACGTCTTTGGCCTCATCGGCCGTCAGCCCGTTGTGGGAGATTCCGTCGATGAGCGGGGCAATCGTTTTGAAGTGCTCGATTCATCCGGATTCCGTGTCCTTCGGGTCCGTGTCATCCCTCTGAAGAAAGACAAAAAGGAAGAGACAGTCCATGACGAGTGAAGCCTTTCAGGATGAAGCGGTCATATTGGAAGTAAGGAATTGGCAGACTGCGGATAAGTACGCAGTCTGCTTTTGTCGTCACCATGGGAAAGTACCTTTCATCGCCTACGGGGCAGCCTATCCCAAGAGTACGAGCGGTCGGATTGTCCAGCCTTTTGCCCAGCTGCGCGTGACCCTCATGCCGGGCCGTAAGGTGGCAACCCTGCGTGGGTGTGAATTTTTGAACCTGCCCCATGTCATGGATATTGAAGGCATGGCTTACGGTGCCATCATAGCCGAGGCCGTGATGCAGCTGTTTGAAGAGGAAGAACCGCTGGAAGAGGCCTTTTTCCTTATTTGTCAGGCTTTTACCCTCTTTCCAAACCATAATAAACGGCTCGTGACGGACAGCACACTCTTTAAACTTCTGGCCCTTTGCGGCTTCGATCCGGTTCTTGACTATTGTACAACCTGCGGAAAACCCATGGAAGAAGACGGTTATTTCAGTCCTGTCCAGGGCGGCTTCCTGTGCAGGGACTGTGCCTTGGACCATGATCTGCCCCTTACGGTAAAGGCCAAGGCGCTTGTGCAGCATCTCCTGACCCTTGATTTTAAGGTCCCCGAACCGTTTACGGTGCGGGGAAAGGAATTGATGGAAGTGGAAAAGATCCTCTATCGGTTCCTGACATTCCAAACGGACCGGCCGCTAAAGAGCCTCCAATTTCTGACGCAGCTTGGCAAGGGGGCCCTATGAACCGGTGGATCTGTGGACTTCATAGGGGCTGGGCGCACAGCCGCAAAAAGGGCGCGGCCTTTCTGGCGGCCGCTGCCCTGCTGCTCTTTTTTCTCGAAGAACCTTGGGTGCTTTGGGGCAGTCTCCTTCTTGGTGCCCTCGACGCTTACCAGTTAGCCCTGGAAAAAAGGCAAGGCGCTCCCGCAATCCTTGAAAGGGTCCTTGTCATGCTCCTTACGGCACTTTTTGTCTCCCCTCACAGCTATCCTTTGGCCCTTCCTCATGCCGTTTTTTGGGTTCTTTTTTATATCCTGTGGGGCGTCCATCTTCTTTTTTTTGAAAGAAGGGACTTGATCCAGCGGGGGCCTTCTGTCCTTTTTCCCCTTTTTTTGGGAACGGCCCTTTTCCTTAACCAGCTTGACGCGGATAGCGGTGCTTTTGAGGCGGCCCTTCTTATGGGCGGCTATGGCTTGTTTCGGGCCCTTTGGGAAATGAAAGAAGCCGTTCATAGGAAACGCCGCCTGCTGTTTCTCTTTTATTTTGCTTCTATAGGCCTTATCCTTGGCCTTTTCTATGTATCCTTTATCTGGATGGCGGGAGATCCCATTTATCTTCTCCTTTGGCTTTTTGCCCTAGGGGCCCTTTACTGGATCTTTCCTTCCTTATGAGTGAATGGAGGAATCTCATGAAACTTGTCACCTGGAATGTCAACGGCCTTCGGGCCTGCATGAATAAGGGCTTTAAGGAGTCCATGGAAAAACTGGACGCCGATATCATCTCTATCCAGGAAACGAAGATGCAGCGGGAACAGGCCAGCTTTGACTTTCCCGGCTATTATGAATATTGGAACAGTGCCGTTAAAAAAGGCTACTCCGGAACGGCCATCTTTTCCCGGATCAAGCCCCTTTCCGTGACCTATGGTCTGGGCATCGAGGAACATGACCAGGAAGGCCGCGTCATTACGGCGGAATATGATGATTTTTACCTTGTCAATGTCTATACGCCCAATTCGCAGCGCGAGCTGGCCCGCCTAAGCTATCGCATGGCTTGGGAAGACGCGTTCCAGGCGTACTGTGAGGACCTTTCCAAGAAGAAAACCACCATTGTCTGCGGGGACATGAATGTGGCCCACGAACCCATTGATCTCAAGAACCCCGATTCCAACCATCACAATGCCGGTTTTTCTGACGAGGAGAGGCAAAAGCTCGATGCGTTCCTTGCCCGGGGCTTTGTTGACTCCTTCCGTATGCTCTATCCTGATCGGGAAGGGGCCTATACCTGGTGGTCGTATATGTTCAAGGCCCGCGAACGGAATGCGGGGTGGCGCATTGATTATTTCCTTGTTTCAGAAGCCGGTCGTGACAAGATCCGGGATGTAACCATCATGAACGAAATCATGGGCAGTGATCACTGTCCTGTTGTCTTGGAGTATGGGGTATAACTGCTGCCAAAAGGGAGGGATAGGCTGTGAAGGGTGCCTTTATTGGTGATATTGTAGGGTCCCGTTTTGAGTGGACCGGATTTCGGGAAAAGGAATTCGACTTGTTTGCCGAAGGGTGCCGCGTGACGGATGACTCCCTGATGACGGCCGCCGTGGCAGAAGCCTTCCTGACGATGCGGGAAACCGACCTTCCTGAAACAGAAAGCGTATTGGGCCCCCTTCTTTGCGAACGGATGCGTAGGTTGGGGCGCACCTATCCGGATGCCGGCTATGGACAGAAATTCAAGGCGTGGCTCATGGATGAGACCATGGGGCCTTATGGCAGCTGCGGGAATGGAGCGGCCATGCGCGTTTCTCCGGCTGGCTGGTTTGCCTACACCTTGGCGGAAGCCGAGGAACTGGCTCTTATTTCCTGCCGTGTGAGCCATAATGAAAAAAGTGCGGAAAAGGCGGCCCAAGCTGTTGCGGGAGCCATCTTCCTTGCTCGCTCGGGAGCCAGGAAGGACGTGATCCGTACTTATCTGGGGCGCTTTTATGACCTTTCGGAACCTTTTGACGAGCTTAGAAGCCATTACGAAGGGGCGGCAACTTGCGACGGATCCGTACCCCAGGCCCTGACGGCCTTTTTGGCATCGGACAGTTTTGAGGATGCGCTAAGGCGCGCTGTCAGTCTCGGCGGTGATACAGATACCCTTGCCGCCATCAGCGGAAGCCTTGCAGAACCTTATTTTGGCATTCCTGCCTCTATCTATAAAATAGCGGAAGGATATTTTACGGAGGAAATGAAAACCGTGCTGCAGCGTTTCGACGCACTTTGCGAAAAGGAGAAGGACTAGCATGGAATATTGGGATATCTATGACGAGAAAAAAGAACGCACAGGCCGCACCATGGCGCGCAATGATTGGCATATGAAACCGGGCGATTATCATTTGACGGTCCTTGCCCTTATTATCAATGAAACGGGACGCATCCTGCTTACCCAGCGTCAGCTCGATAAGCAGTGGGCACCTGGAAAATGGGAGATCCCCGGCGGCGGTGTCAAGGCAGGCGAAACGTCTCTTGAAGCGGTCCTTCGGGAAACGCGGGAAGAAACGGGCCTTGTGCCGGATAAAGCGGCGGTCCGTCTTATCCATACATATCGCAATGATTCCCCAAAAGAACAGAACAACTACTTTGTCGACATTTATGAAGTGCGCCTTCCCTTTACGGAATCGGCGGTCACGGTCCAAAAAGAGGAGGTCAAGGGGTTTGCCCTTCTTGACCCTCAAGCGGTCAGGGCCCTTGGCGAAAGAGGGGAAATCCTCCATTATGCCCATTTTGCGGATTTATTTTAGGAGGCGTCCCCAGCCATGCTTGAAAATGTCATTTTATTGTTTTTTTTCCCTGCTTCTTTTAGGCAGTGTCTTTACAGGGGTTCCCATTTTAGCCGCTCTTTTTGCAGGGCTCCTGATCTTTAGCGGCTATGCCCGCTACCAGGGTTTTTCCCTAAAGGAAATCGTGGGCATGTGGGCCGCCGGTGTGAAGACCATCCGCAATATCCTCATGACGTTTGTCATCATTGGCTTTTTGACGGGGCTTTGGCGGGCTGGCGGAACCATCCCGACCATTGTCTACTATGCGTCCGGCGTCATCGATCCCGCACTGATTGTACTCCTTACCTTTGTCCTTAACTGCCTCCTGTCTTTTTTGATGGGAACGAGCTTTGGGACAGCGGCAACGATGGGGCTCATTTCCATGACCATTGCATCAACCCTGGGGGCCTCCAAGGCGCTCGTTGGCGGGGCCGTCCTGTCGGGAATCTACTTTGGGGACCGCTGCTCTCCCGTGTCGACAAGCGCGCTCCTTACGGCAGACCTGACGGGAACGAACCTTTATGACAATATCCAGCGCATGATGAAAAGAGCCTTGGTCCCCTTTCTCCTTTCCCTTGTGTTCTATGGCCTCATGGGTGGAGGAGAAGGCACGGCGGAGACGGTAAGCGCCGTGAAGCACCTTTTTGCATCCCATTTTGACGTATCCTATGCCATGCTCATCCCGGCGGCCAGCATCCTTGTTTTGGCTTTTTTCCGCGTGGCTGTGAAAAAGACCCTTTTTGTGAGTGTTGTCCTAAGTTTCCTCTGCGCGTATCTCTATCAGGGCCTTTCCCTTCCCGCTATCCTTCATGTCATGTTCTTTGGCTTTACCTCCCCGGACCCTCAGCTCAATGCCATGCTCCGTGGCGGGGGCCTTCTTTCCATGGCTGGTACGACGGGCATCGTCATGATTGGGTCCTGCTATTCCGGTATTTTTAATAAGACGGGCCTGCTTCGCAATATTGAATCGGTCCTCCTTGCTCTGACAAAGCGCTTCTTTCCGTTTGCCGGCGTCTTTGGCGCGGCGACGATCAGTTCCCTCATTGGGTCGAACCAGACCCTTGCCATCATCATGACGCGTGACCTTTCCCGCAAGATCATGCCCGACGGCAAGGAGCTTGCCCTTGCCATTGAAGATACGGCTGTTGTCATGAGCGCCCTTGTGCCTTGGTGCATTGCCGGCGCTGTACCTTTGACGTTTATTGGCGCGCCCATTTCAAGTATGCTCTTTGCTTTTTATCTGTATGCCCTGCCTTTGTGGCGCCTTGGAAAAGCAGCCCTTGCGGAGCGGCAGGACGCATAAGAAAAAATGGAAAATAAAAAACTGCCCTACAAGGGCAGTTTTTTGTCTGTCTTGTTCTAGGCCTGCGTCTTCCTGAGGCCGCTCCCAATAAAGCCGATGAGGGCGATAAAAAAGAAAATCAAGCTTGTTGCCTGGGCTGATTTGAGGCCAAAAAGGAAGGGCTCCACATAATCGCCGCGGAGGAATTCAAGGAAAAAGCGCAGCGCCGAGTAGAGCATGACGTAAAGAAAGCAGCACTGGCCGCGTTTGTAAGGCCGGGACTGGAATATGATGAGCAGCGCAAAAAGGATGACATCAATCTGTCCTTCCCAGACTTCTGCCGGCCATAGGGGCGCGTTTCCATAGGTGCTGCGGGCCAGGGTCCCGACGGGATAGAGGATACCGAAATCACCGCCAGTGGGCGCACCGAAGGCATCGCCATTTAAGAGGTTTGCCATGCGGCCGATGGACTGGCCGATGAATAGGGCCGGGGAAATCACGTCCAGCATATCAATCCAATTGATCTTATGGGCCCTGCAGTAGAGGGCGCCGGCAAGAATCCCGCCAACGATGCCGCCTTGGATGGCCATGCCGCCCTGCCAGACAAAGAAAATCTCTGACAGGTGGTCGCTGTAATAGGCCCAGTCAAAAAAGAACACGTCCCAAAGGCGGGCTCCGATGATGCCGGCAAAACCGCCGTAGATTCCGATGTCGGGCAGGTACTTTTCCCAGCCCCGTCCGTCCTTATAAGCAAGGAAATAAGCCGTTCCCGTTGCCATGAAGATGGCCGTGCAGAGCATGAGGCCATACATACGGATGGGAAAATTGCCGATAAAAAAGAGATATTGATGCACAGGAAATCCTTTCTCCGGTCAGTCAAGGATCTTGACCGGACAAAAATCAATGTAATCGGACGCGACGAGGCGGTACCGCGTGCCATCCCGGACGCCTTGGAAGAGGTTCAGGAAATGGGCAGCGTCACCGTGGACGTGGCCGTAGATACAGGTTGTGACTTCGTAGTCCCGGCAGAGCTCGGTAAAGCCTGTCACTTCTTCCGGTTCGTAGAGGGGAGGGTAGTGGAGGGCCGCAATGATCCGTTTGGCGCCGGACGACTTGGCTTCTTTGAGGGAGTGCTCGAGGCGCTGGATCTCGCGTTTATATAGGAGGTCATCGTGGTCCGTAAATTCCGGCATGGAGGGAAGGTTCCATCCCCTGGTGCCGCAGATGGCCGTATCCTTTTCCACAACGCAGCTATTATGAAGAAACTGGAAACGGCCCTTAAAGGCTTGTTCCAGCTTGCGCATGCTGGACCACCAATAATCGTGGTTCCCTTTGAGGATGATCTTCTTTCCTGGAAGTGCGGAAAGCATGGAAAAATCTTTTTCGATGGCATCGGACAGGTCCATGGACCACGACGTGTCACCGCAAAGAATAATCGTATCGTCAGTGCCAATGGTTTCTTTCCAGTGCTGGATGATCTTTTCCCGATGGTCTTTCCACTGAGGGCCGAAGACGTCCATGGGTTTTGTCGGGGGAGCCCCGGATAGATGCAGGTCCCCAATTGCATAAAAGGCCATGAATGGTGCTCCTTCCTACGTTGACTTTATGAGGCGTCAACTATATAATGAATCTATTGTAGTGAATGGTAACCTATTCTGCAAGAAGTCCCACCAACGCCGTAGGCGGTGAGATGAATTGCAGGTTTCCCAAGGCTTCAATGCCCTTGGAAAATAATTTTTCACTGCGGAAATACCGTGGGTCGCACGGAAATCTACGCTTGTGGAGAGTGTGTAAGTCATCGCGGCTTTTTTGCGTCAGCGGTGCTGTTCTCGTTGAAGCAGGAAGCTCCCGCCTCTATCCGGTGGGGGTACGTTCACTTCCTTCAATACCATTATGTTACAGAATCGAATGCCGTATTGCAAGGGATTTCACTTATGTTTCCAAAATAGGGAGGCCAAGCCATGATCAGTGAAAAGTATGAACCCCATAAGGCGGAAGCCAAATGGCAAAAGTATTGGGAAGATCATCATACCTACAAGGTCAGTAATGATGATCCCCGCCCCAAATATTACGTCCTTGAAATGTTCCCGTATCCTTCGGGCAACCTTCATATGGGGCACGTACGGAACTATTCCATTGGTGATGTCGTTGCTCGTTTCCGTACCATGCGGGGCTACAACGTCCTTCATCCCATGGGCTTTGACTCCTTTGGCATGCCCGCGGAAAATGCCGCCATCAAACATAACATTCCGCCGGCCAAATGGACCCTTGAAAACATTGCCAACATGGAAGACCAGCAAAAACGCATGGGCCTTTCCTATGATTGGGACCGCGAAGTCAAGACCTGTATGGAAGATTACTATAAGTGGACCCAGTGGTTCTTTGAACTCATGTATAAGCGCGGCCTGGCCGTCAAGAAAACGGCCCCGGTCAACTGGTGCGAAAAATGCAACACCGTCCTTGCCAACGAACAGGTCATTGACGGAAAATGCTGGCGCTGTGATACACCGGTCGTCAAAAAGGACCTGTCCCAGTGGTTCTTTAAGATCACTGATTATGCCGATGAACTCTTGAAGGACCTTGACCTTTTGAAGGGCTGGCCTGAACCGGTCAAGACCATGCAGCGCAACTGGATTGGCCGCAGCGAAGGACTGGAATTCAGCTTTGACTGCCCGGACCTTGGGACCAAGCTCCCCGTCTATACAACCCGTCCGGATACAATCTACGGCGTCACCTTCGTCGTCATTCCGCCGGAGCATCCCCTTGTTGCCAAGATCCTTGAAAACAACCCTAAACGGGCTGAACTTGAAGCCTTCTGTGACAAGGTCCGCAATACGTCGGATATTGAGCGGACCAGTGCTGACTCAGAAAAACTGGGCATGTATACGGGCTATGACTGTGTTCATCCCTTGACGGGACATAAGGTAGAGATCTGGATTACGAATTATGTCCTTTTTGACTACGGTACGGGCGCCGTCATGGGTGTACCGAGCGGAGATCATCGTGACTGGATGTTTGCTTCAAAATACGGTATCAAGAAGATCCTTACCCTCCAGCCAAAGGATCATGAACTGAAGCTTGAGGAAATGGACGACGCCTATACGGAAAAGGACGGTGTCCTCGTTAATTCCGGTCCCTTCACGGGTATGGAAATGCATAAAGCCATGGGAGCCATCATGGACTACATGGAAGAAAAGGGCCTGGGAAAACGGCGCGTCAATTACCGCCTCCGCGACTGGCTGATCAGCCGTCAGCGCTATTGGGGCGCACCCATTCCGGTCATCAATTGCCCGCAATGCGGCGAAGTCCTCGTCCCGGAAAAGGATCTGCCTGTAAAACTGCCGACAGATGTCAAGTTTGCGGCCGGCGCCAAGAGCCCTCTTGCTACGAGCGAATCCTTCGTGCACTGCACCTGCCCGAAATGCGGCGGCCCTGCAACGCGTGAATTGGATACGATGGATACCTTCGTCTGCTCGAGCTGGTACTATTTGCGTTACACCGATCCCCATAACGATCAGGCACCCTTCAGCCATGAAGCGGTCGATCATTGGATGAGCGTGGACCAATATATCGGCGGCATTGAACATGCCATCCTCCATCTGCTTTATTCCCGTTTCTTTGTGAAGGTCCTGCGTGATGCCGGTCTTGTCAAGGTTGACGAACCTTTCACGAACCTCCTGACCCAAGGGATGGTCATCAAGGACGGGGCTAAGATGAGCAAGTCCCTGGGCAATGTCGTTTCCCCGGAAGAAATCATTGGCAAGTACGGCGCCGATACGGCCCGGCTATTCATTATGTTTGCCGCCCCTGTGGAACGGGAACTGGAATGGAGCGACCAAGGTGTCGAAGGATCCTTCCGTTTCCTGAACCGTGTATGGCGTATTGTCTACCACTTCCAGGATGAACTCCAAAAGAAGGTCAAGACCTATGATGTGAAGGAACTGGATGAAGCAGGCCGGGAAATGCGCCATATCCTCCATGTGAGCCTGAAAAAGATCACAGAGGACCTGGACAGCCGCTTCAACTTCAATACGGCCATCAGTACCATGATGGAACTGGTCAATGCTCTTTATGCCTATAAGGATAAGGCCAAGAAAGTACATCCGGGCCTCATCTGGGAAGTCATTACGGATCTGCTCCTTGTGATGGCGCCCTTCGTTCCCCATATTACGGAAGAACTCTGGCACGGCACTATCGATGATTCGGAAAGCATCCATAAACAGGCTTGGCCGAAGTACGATGAAGAAGCCATCAAGGTCGATGAAGTAGAGGTCCTTGTTGAAGTCAACGGAAAGCCGAAGGACCGCATCATGGTCGATCCGGAAATGGATAAGGAGGCCTTGGGCAAGGTCGCCTTGGAAAGCAAGGCTGTCAAGGAGGCCATCGGCAGCGGCAAGGTTGTCCGCGTCATTGCCGTTCCGGGCCGTCTGGTCAACATTGTGGTAAAACCGTAAGACGTTTTACTGAAATAAGGATTCCCTTTTAGACGATTGCAATCGTTCAAAAGCAGGTTATCACCCCTTCGCGGGGAGATGGCCTGCTTTTTTTTTTGAAAAGGAGGTCGCATCATGAATCTATGGAACCGCAGAAAAGCAGCTGTCATCTTTGTCCTCATGGTTCTTATTGTGGGAACCACCCTTTATTGGGAAGAAACGCCGCGGCAAAATAAGGCCCCGCTGGATCCTGAGGCAGTCATGACAAAGCAGCGGGAGCAGAAGGCGCTTCCCAGTCTTCGTGTCTATGTCAGCGGTGCCGTCATGTACCCAGGTCTTTATGACCTTGCACCGGGCCTGCGCTATGCCGATGCCATCCGCAAGGCAGGCGGCATGACGGATGAGGCTGATGAAACGCGGGTCAACCTAGCGAAAAAAATCAAGGATGGCTGTCAAGTGAACGTGCCGCTGCGTAAGAATCGGCGCCCTGCAGCGGGAAAAGCGCCGCCTTCTGCGGGCGACTTGCCTGCTCGGGAAAAAGAGAAAAGGAAAGATAAAGGCGCCGCTGGGTTCCTAAGAATCAATCTCAATGATGCGTCCCAGGAAGAACTGGAACATCTCCCCGGGATTGGCCCCGGTATGGCACAGCGCATCATTTCAGAAAGGAACAAGGCCCCTTTTCAATCCGTGGATGAGCTGCTGCGCGTCAAGGGCATAGGGCCTAAAAACCTTTCCCGGTTCCGGGAGCTTGTGGAGGTCATCCCATGACGCCCCTTTCCTGGGCCGGACTGGGCTTTAGTCTGGGCACACTGTGGGGGCTTTCAGCCCGGCCTTCCAGATGGCTTGTTTTAGGCCTGCTATTGGGGAGCCTATTTGCAGCTCTTTTCTGGAAGGAAAGGAAAAAAGGGGGCATCCTGATCTTCTTTTTATTGCCCGCCTTCTTTATCGGGGCCCTTTCCGGGCGGGAACGGCAGAGCGCGGCAAGCCGTATGGCTCCTTTTTTGGGGAACCCTGTAAGGCTTACGGGGCGGGTCGAGCCAGGCTCTCTGCGCGTCCGGGATCGATCTGTTTCTTTTACGCTTCTTTATGAAGGCATGCGCATCCCTGTTCTTCATTTGGGGACCCTTCCTGGACCTTCATGGGGGACCTATACGGCAGAAGGCTGCCTGGAACCGATAGAAACGTTCTATAATCCTGGTATGGTGGATGAAACAAAGCGCAGTGCTGCCCGAAAGATTCCGGGAAGGATCAGGACCCAAAATGGCTGTCTGCACTATGAAGGGGGAGAAAAAGATGCCCTGGACCGGATAGCCGAGTGGGGCAGCACCGTAAGAAAACGGCTTTCGGAGGCCCTTCCTCCGCGCGAGGCCGCCCTCCTAGGGGGCATGCTCCTCGGCGGCAGTGAAGGGATGGACGCCTCGTCACTCCAGATCTTTACGGCCTGCGGATTGTCCCATCTTCTTTCTGTATCTGGAAGCCATGTGGCACTTCTCCTTGGTCTCTATGTCCTGGCGGCGGAGTATCTCCCGCTGCCGCGCCCTGTCAAACCGCTGGGGGGCCTCTTTTTTCTGTTCTGCTACGCCATCCTTTGCGGGCTTCGGGCATCTGTCTGCCGAGCAGTGCTCCTTGGCAGCGGCGTCTTGCTGGGGGAGCTGTTGGGGCGCCGGGCAAGCGGACCGTCTTTTCTTGGCTTTTCGGCCCTTTTGCTGCTGGGCATCCATCCCTTTTGGATCTGGGATATTGGCTTTGCCCTCTCTTTTGCGGCAGCGGCCGGACTGATGCTCTTAAAGGAGAGGGTGGAACGGGGGCTTGCATCTTTTTTAGGGCAGGGCCTTGGGACGGCCCTTTCTGTTCCCCTCGCGGCCCATATTTTTTCCCTTCCTTTGCTTGTCCATCATTTCCACGCCGTGAGCCTCCTATCCCTTCCAGCCAATCTGCTTCTTGTGCCGCTTTTGAGCCTTTCCCTCGTTCTTGCCGTCAGTGCCGTTTTTGGGGGTCTTGTCCTGCCCTTTTTGGGACGGGTCCTTTTTGTTATGGCAGGCAGTCTCGTCAGTCTATCTCTTGAACTGGGCCGTCTGCTTTCAGAAAGCCGGCCCTTCATGGTTACAACGGGGCCCTTGGGCTTTGGGGCGCTTTTTTGCTATGGTCTTTTGCTCAGCCTGCTCCTTGGCGATTTTCCACAGGGATCCCGTCTTGCTCGGTACCGGAAAAAGGCGGCTCTTGCGTCCGCTTTCTGCCTTGCTGCCCTGTTTTTCTATCCTCGCTTTCAAAAAGTACCTTTTACAGCGTATTTCCTTGATGTAGGGCAGGGCGACTGTTGCCTTCTTGTTATGCCGGACAGGAAGAACGTTCTTATCGATACAGGGGGATTAAACGGACACTATGAGGTAGGGGAACGGGTTGTCGTACCTGCGCTTCGGGCCCTTGGCGTAACCCAGATCGATACGATGATTATCAGTCACGGCCATCATGACCATGCCGGCGGAGCCGCTGGAATCGCACGCTGGCTGCCTGTGAAACGGCTGCTCCTTCCACAGGAAAAAGACAGTAATGATGTAGAAAAATTAATATATACCATGAAAAAAACAAATCACAAAATTGTATACAAAATGCAAAAAACAATTCACATCCGTTTTAAATCGCATATAATTAATATTGTAGACGCACCGAAAATGGCAGAGAAAGGAGGCAATGCAAACGAGAGCTCTGCAGTGGTGCTTGTTGCGTGCGGAAAAAGCAAAGTGCTCCTGACCGGGGATGCGACAAGTGAAATTGAACTTGCCGCAGCGGCAGCCCCAATCCGGAGCGATGTGCTGAAGGTTTCCCATCACGGTTCTTCAACTTCTTCGGAAATAGCTTTCCTCAAAGCGGTATCGCCTAAGGTTGCCGTCATTTCCGTTGGCCGGAACAACCGGTTTGGCCATCCCCATGACGAGGTCCTTGAACGCCTGGAATATTTAGGGATTCCCGTAGCAAGAACGGACGAAGGGGGCGCCATCAAGGTTGTTTTTGACGAGACTGGACCGAAGTGGTATAGTTATCGCTGTCAGCGAAACTGTTTCTAGGAGTGATCAAGGTTGAACGTGACAGCGGACCAGTTCCTAGCGAACCTCAGGAAAAAGGGCGGATCCTGTCCCCATCTTGTGGTAGCCATCGGAAATGAGGAATACTACCAAAAGGCCATCAAGGAAACCCTGAAAAAACGGATTGCCTTCGACCATAAAGGAGAGGAACTAAACACCTGGACCTTCGAGGATCGATTCAATCTTGTCGATCTGCGGGAAGCGATTTATTCCCAGTCCTTTTTTGGGGGGCTCAACTGGGTCATTGTCAGTGATCCGTTTGTTCTTGCAAAAACCAAAGACGCAGCAAGTGATCCGCAGACCAAGGGAAAAAGCAAAAAAAAGGAAAGTCCTCTGGAGGCCTTCCTTGAACTTGTCAGTGACATTCCTGCTACGACTTACGTCCTCGTCCAGCTAAGCGCCATCGATAAGCGGACGAGCGCGGCAAAAAAGCTCGGAGCGATTGCCCCCTTGGTTGAGTGTCAGCCCATCAAATGGTATCAGACCAAAGCCCTCATGCCTTTTTTGCAGGAACAGGCTGAGCGCTACGGCGCCCGCTTTGACCAAGGGGCCAAAGCCTTGATTGAAGATTATGTAGCTGCGGCAAATGAAGTCCCCCTCCTTTTTTTGGAGCGGGAAATCGAGAAGATTGCCCTTTTTGCCGGGAACCGCAAGATCTGGACCGCTGATGATGTACGGCAGATGTTTTCCCAGTTGCCCCAAGTATCGAACTTCGCCCTAGGCCGGGCCATCGAAGAGAGGAACCTGACCTTAGCCCTTGAACTGATTGCAGCAGAACGGAAGAACGACGCCAAATTTGTTTTGGCCCTTTATGTCGTTACGTCTTCCCTGCGTCTATTGACCCAAGTCAAAGCCATGATGGCAAAAGGTGCTCGACAGGACGAGATTGCCCAAACCCTGAAAAAGAATCCCTACATCGCCAAGCTTGCCATGCAGCATGCACGAAATTATTCCCATGAATCCTTACAAAAAGCCTTGGTGGATCTGGCGGTGCTGGCCATCACTTCCCGCAGTGGAGGCGGGGACAAAGGATGGAAGTGGTCACGTCTTGAGGAAATTATCATTGCATTAGTAGGAAGAGATTGAACTTGAGGAGGAAGTATTACGATGACATTAGCTTTGAATTCTTATCAAACAATGGCAGTCGGCATTTTACTGTATTATCTGGGCAAGTTCCTGAAAGCCCGCATTAAGTTCCTGCGTACGTACTGCATCCCGAACCCGGTTATTGGCGGTATCCTCTTTGCTCTTTTGAACCTCGCCCTTCATCAGAGCGGCGTCGGTGCCATCAAACTTGATACGGTACAGCAGAGCTTCTTTATGAACATGTTCTTTACGAGCATTGGTTTTACGGCATCCTTTGCTCTTCTTAAAAAAGGCGGCCGCGACGTTCTGATCCTCACGATTGTCTGCGCTATCCTTGTTACCCTGCAGGACGTCATTGGTGTCGGCCTTGCCAAAGTTGTGGGCCTGCATCCGCTCCTTGGTCTCTGTGCCGGTTCCGTACCGCTTGTCGGCGGCCATGGCACGAGTGCTGCTTTTGGTCCTTTCTTTGAAAACATGGGCGTTGAACGCGCCAGTGCCGTTGCTATCGCCATGGCAACCTTCGGCCTGATTTCCGGCTCCCTCATGGGCGGCCCGATTGCCCATCGCCTGATTTCCAAGTATAACCTGCACAGCAACGAAACGAATGTATCGGCTGCCGATCAGGCTTCTGATGTGGAATCGGCTGCCGTTGTTCCCATGGTTCCGGAAAAATTCATGCTGGCTACGGGCGAAATCCTGCTCTGCATGGGTGTTGGTACCTATGTCGCTGCCTTCTTTAAAGGCATTGGCCTTGTGTTCCCGTTCTATATCAGCTCCATGCTGGTAGCGGCTGTTCTTCGCAATACGGCTGACCATTCCTCCAGCCTTGACGTGCCAATTCCTGAAATCCAAACCATGGGTGATGTTGGCCTCAACATCTTCCTGTCCATGGCCCTGATGAGCCTGCGTATCTGGGAACTTTTCGATATCGCCGGTGCGCTCTCTGTCATCGCTGTGGCTCAGGTTATCCTCATGGCCCTGTTCACCTACTTTGTCGTATTCAACGCCATGGGCCGCGATTACGATGCTGCCGTCGAAGTTTCCGCTGTCTGCGGCTTCGGGATGGGCGCAACGCCAAACGCAATGGCTAACATGAGTGCGGTTACGGCCGTCCACGGTCCTTCCACGCGTGCATTCTTCTGTGTACCGCTGGTTGGTGCCTTGTTTATCGACTTTATCAACTCCAGTGTCATCATGGTCTTTACGAACTTGTTCAAATAAAGGTTCGTAAAAAAGAAAAAAGGGCTGCCTGCGGGCAGCCCTTTTTTCGAATAGACGGAGGAACAAGGAAAGCCCGCTTCTGATCCGGTTTTCTTGGCCCTTTGGATGCTCCTATGGCAGGGAAGAAAAGGGAATCTGAGGCCATCCAAATAAAGGAAAAAGGAATGGACGCTTTTTTGCTTGCTCCATGGCCCTTGACATAACGGCTCTGGCACGGTGCTCCAGCATGGGACGTCCTAAAAACGCCCTAACGGGAAAAACGGCTTTCCATAGGCTCTTTTACCTATGGAAAGCCGTTTTTTTCTTTGGCTGACTTTCTTTATGCGTGCTTTTCTTTTTCACCTTCTGCTGGCGGCAGGTAGACATCGGGCTGGGTGAAGCCCCGTCCAAAGACATCGTTTGCGTCTTGGACGAGGACAAAGGCAGCAGGGTCGACGCGCTCGATGAGTTTCAGCAGGTGTCCCAACTGGCGAATCTTTACGACGACAAGAAGGATTTCCTTGTCTTTTCCCGTATAGCCGCCGGCCCCTTTGAGAATGGTAATGCCTCGGTTCACTTCACTGATGACCAGCTTGCGGATCGTATCAGGCTGCTGGGTGATGATGAGCACACTTTTTTTGTAGTCAAAGCCCACCATGGCGACGTTTGTGGCCTTAAAGCAGAGGAAGAACAGGACGAGGCTGTAGAGGACCGGTTCAAGGCCGACAAAGTAGAGGGCGCAAGTAACGACAATGGCATTGAAGATAAAGTTGGTTGTACTGATTCCAATGTTGTAGAATTTCTTGGCAATGAACCCTAGGATATCGACGCCGCCCGTCGATCCATCCACACGGTAGACCAAAGCCGCACCAATGCCTTCAAGGGCTCCGCCAGCAATACAGGTAAGAAGGGGATCTGTGACATAGGTTGTGTGGGAGAGGAAGGCCGTCCCATCAAGGAAGATGGAAAAGAGCGCGGTTCCAATGAGGCTATCCACGAGGAATTTGCGGCTCATGAATTTATAGGCCATGTAAAAGAGCGGCACGTTGAGCAGAAAGCTTGTGACGCCCATGGGAAAGCCTGCAATATAGTAAATCAGCATGGCAAGACCTGCAATCCCTCCGGAAAGGAAATGGTGCTGGACGAGGAAAACGTTGATGGCAAGGGCCATGATGAAACAGCCCAGGGCAAAATGGAGATACTTGATGATGTGTTTTTTCATGGAGGTCACCTTCTTTGTTTGATCAGGAGCGGGCACAGGAAAGGATGGACGCATCTTAAGTCCGTGCTTATCCCATCCATTCAGTTTTGCTTTTTCGCTGCTTGTCCTATTCTATCATGTTTTCATGTACTTTGACAGATGGACATTTTGAACAAGAACGTTTTTTGAAAATATTCTTGCGAATGTTCACAATTTACTTGTTTTTATTGCCGTTTCACGGTACAATGAATACAAAATACAAAGAGGTGGAAAGTGAACATGAAGGAATTCGCCCCTGGCAAGATCAACCTGGCCCTGCGCGTTGGAAAGCGCCGTGCCGATGGGTTTCATGATGTCGATATGGTCATGCAGAGTATCTCCCTTGCGGACACGATTACGCTGGAAGAAGCTCCTACCCTTACCTTGACCATAGATAGCTCAGCCTTGCCTTGTGATGAACGCAATCTGGCTTACCAAGCAGCCCTTGTTTTTGAAAAATGGACAAAAATAAAGCCGGCGGTTCACATCCACATCCAAAAACGCATTTATCTTGCTGCCGGTCTTGCTGGCGGCAGTGCAGATGCAGCAGGGGTCCTGCGCATCCTCAACCGGTACTATGGAAAGCCCCTTTCAAGGGGGCAATTGGAAGAAGCGGCTGCTGAAATTGGCAGTGACGTTCCTTTCTGTATTGCCGGTGGGACGCAGCGCGCCCTTGGAAGAGGGGAATTGATGAGACCGCTGCCTCCGTCACCTACGCTCTGGATGGTCCTTGCCAAACCAGCGGCCCTAGGGGTTTCGACGGCAGAGGTCTATCGCGCCTTGGACGGCGTAAAGGACCGGAAAGAAACGGATACCGATGCCTGTGTGGCCGCACTCGAGCACCACGACACGAAGGCCCTTCTTTCTGCGCTCAATAATGACCTGGAAGCGGTTACCTTGGAAAAGGTTCCCTTTCTGGTTGCCTTGAAAGAGGCGATGCTTCGTCTAGGTGCGGAAAAGGCCATGATGAGCGGCAGCGGCCCTACCGTCTTTGGTCTTGTAAAAGATGAAGAAACGGCATGCCGACTGAAGGAAAAGCTCCGGGAAACTTTTTCCCAGGACCTGCTTCTGGATGTGGCTTGTACGGAGGAGGAGTATTATGGTTAAACATTTGAGGCAGATTCCCCTGGATACTTATAAACCGCTTCGGGAAGTGGTCATTGAAAATATCAGGGATGCCATCTTGAGCGGGGATTTTCCCGCCGGGATGCGTCTGACGGAACTGCAGCTTGCTGACGAAATGGGGGTCAGCCGGACCCCAATCCGGGAAGCCATCCGCAACTTGGAACAGGAAGGCCTTGTGGTCATGATTCCGCGGCGCGGTGCTTACGTTGCCGACGTATCAATCCATGACATCAATGAAGTCTATGAGATTCGTACGGCCCTTGAAACCTTGGCGGCAGGGCTTGCGGCAGAGCGCATCGAGGATTCTGAAATCGAGGAAATGGATAAATATCTCATTGCCACAAGGACGTATGTGAGCCGTCTTGACTATGCAAAAATCGTTGAAATGGATACGGCTTTCCATGATGTCATCTATAAGGCCAGCCGCAATAAACGCTGCATGAACATCATCAGCACCCTTCGGCAGCAGATCACAAGCATCCGTGAACGGAGCATGCCTTACCCGGGCCGTCTTGACGAAATGCTTTTGGAACATCGAGCCATTGTGGATGCCATTGCCCAGCGGGACGTGGAAAAAGCCCAGATGGCCGTCAAGACCCATATGGAAAATGCGGAACGAACCTTGCTCCGCGTCATTGAAGAACAGCACCTGGTACCAACCAAGAAACACGAACCATAAAAAGAAATAAGCGCAAGTCATGCATCAGAAAGTAGAGGGGATCTTATGGCTAGAGTAAAACGTTTGGAAAGGATCGTGGCCCTGACCAAGGAACTGACGGATAAGCCTTTCCAGCTGTTTCCATTTTCCTATTTCTGCGACAAATTCACTGTCGCCAAATCCACGCTGAGTGAGGATGTGCAGACTGTTCGCAACGGTCTTGCTGCCTATGACCTTGGCATCATTGAGACGGTGGCCGGCGCCAGCGGCGGCGTCCGTTTCATTCCTTACCACACGGCCAAATCGGACAATCAGTTCTTGGGTGAGCTTTGTGAACGCCTCAATTCACCGGACCGCGTCCTGCCGGGCGGCATGATCTATATGAATGACCTCATCCTCAATCCCCAGATTGTATCGCGTCTGGGAGAAATCATCATGCAGCGCAGCATCGAACTGAAACCCCAGTACATCATGACCGTTGAAACAAAAGGCATTCCCTTGGGCCTGTCTGCTGCCAAGGCGTTCAATATTCCCATGGTCATGGCTCGCAAGGAAGCGCGTATTACGGAAGGCCCGGCCGTGAGCATCAGCTATCTGTCTGGTTCCACTAAGAAGATCCAGTCCATGTCGCTTCCTAAAAAAGCCCTGCCCCATGGGGCCCGCGTCCTTGTCATCGATGACTTCATGCGTGCCGGCGGTACAGCCAACGGCTTGTGCGAACTTGCCGAAGAAGTGGGCGCGGAAGTCGTCGGCGTCTATCTTTTCATTGCTGCCAAGGACCCTGCCAAGAAACTTGTTCGTGAATATGCATCCCTGCTGACGCTTCGGGGTGTCGATGAAACCAGTAAAGCGGTTGACATCGTTCCCGAAATGTTATAAGAATCCATCCCCATTATCCCATTCAAGATTTTCTTTTAAGGAGGAAAACCAAACATGAACGAAGCAAGTGTAACACTCAACGCCATTGAAGAAGCTAGAGCCCGTCTGAAAGGTCTGGTCCATGAGACGCCCCTTGACATGTCCCACACGATTACCACTTTGGCAGACAGGGAAACCTACCTGAAACTTGAAAATCTCCAGCGCACAGGTTCCTTCAAGATCCGCGGTGCTTCTAACTGCATCATGACTTTGAGCCCGGAACAAAAAGAGCGCGGAATCATTGCAGCCTCTGCCGGCAACCATGCCCAGGGCGTTGCCCTCGGCGGGACCATGAACGCTATCCGTTCCACGGTCGTCATGCCGGAAGCCGCCCCCCTTGCCAAGGTGCAGGCAACCAAGGGCTATGGTGCCAATGTTGTCCTCCACGGCAAGACTTTCGACGAATCCTTGGCCAAGGCCATGGAAATCCAAAAGGAAACCGGCGCTTATTTCGTTCATCCCTATGATGATCCCATGGTCATTGCCGGTCAAGGGACGGTAGGGCTTGAAATCCTTGAACAGTGCCCTGATATTGAAAACATTGTTGTTCCTGCTGGCGGCGGCGGACTGCTTTCCGGGATTGCCACGGCCGTCAAGAACAAGGCGCCCCATGTCAAGGTCTATGGCGTGCAGAGTGAAAAGGCCCCGGCCATTTATCTTGGTAAGAAGCAGAACAAATGGGTCAGTCATCCGTCGGGCAAGACCATTGCCGATGGCTGTGCTGTTGGGATGCCGGGAAAACTGACTTTTTCCTTGATCCAAAAGTATGTCGATGATATGCTTCTGGTTAAGGAAGAAGATATTGCAGCTGCCATGCTGCTTGTCCTCGAACGGGGCAAACTGGTCATGGAAGGCGCCGGTGCCATGCCGGTTGCGGCTGCCCTGCAGCATCTTATCCCTACACCGGGCAAGACGGCCCTTGTCATCAGCGGCGGCAACATTGATGTCAACACCGTTTCCCGGATTATCGAAACGGGGCTCATGCGGACGGGACGCCGCGTGAAATTAGAAACGAGAATGGCTGACCGGCCGGGCGAACTTGTAAAATTCATCAAACACCTGGAAAAAATGCAGGCTAACATCCTGTCCATCACCCACGAACGGGTGGATCGCAGCCTGCTTCTTGGTGAAACCCTCGTTTCCGTCGAACTGGAAACCAAGAACGCAGCTCATGTCAATGAGATTGAAGAAGAGCTGCGCCAAGCAGGATATACTATCGAGGTCCGCTAACAGATTTTATGCGGGCCTATCCATGAGGAGGCTATCGAACCATGTCAGAATTTGCTGCCATAATTCTTGCGGCAGGAAAGGGAACGCGGATGAAATCCAAACTCCCTAAGGTCCTACATAAATTATCGGGAAAACCCATGCTGGAACACGTCCTTGACGCAGCAGGGGAGGCCGGTGTCGATGATGAGATCGTCATTGTCGGGTTTGGCTCGGAAAAGGTCACGGAGTTCCTCGGAACCCGGGCCCGTGTGGCCATCCAGAAAGAACAGCTGGGAACGGGTCATGCCGTTCTCCAGGCGCGGGATCTTTTGGGCGGGGAAAAAGGAACGGCCCTCATCCTCTGCGGGGATACGCCCCTTTTGGAAGGCGCGGAGCTGAAGAAATTTTATGAGACGCACCTTGAAAGCGGTGCCGGCGTCAGTGTCCTTACGGCAGACGCCCCCAATCCCTTCGGCTATGGCCGCATTCTGCGTGACAGTGTAGGCCGCGTTACGGGCATCGTGGAAGAAAAGGATGCCAGTGAGGCCCAGCGGAAGATTCACGAAATCAATACGGGGATTTACTGCGTGGAAATGCCGCTGCTTTTTACCCTTCTGGAAAACTTGTCCAATGACAATGCCCAAGGGGAATATTATTTGACCGATATCTTGGCCGAATGCCTGAAACGGGGCCGCGATGTGTGCGGCATCAAGACCCAGGACTTTGACATGGTCATGGGCATCAATTCCCGCCGCCAGCTGGCTCAGGCCCAGCGCGTCATGAATGAGCGCATTGTGGGCCGTCTCATGGATGAAGGCGTCACCATCATGGATCCTTCCACGACCTTTGTGGAAAAAGGGGTCAAGGTGGGTCGTGATACGGTCCTGTATCCCTTTACCCTCCTCGAAGGAGAGACGGAAATCGGCGAGGACTGCGTCATTGGGCCCAATGTTCGCTTTACGAATGTCACCGTCGGCCATGGGTCATCCATCCAGTTTGCCTATGCTCATGACTGCCGTGTCGGAAATGGAGTGACGATGGGCTGCTTCAATCATCTGCGCCCCCATACGGTGCTTTCCGATCATGTCAAGGTCGGCAACTTTGTCGAAGTGAAAAATTCCACGGTCGGCGAAGGAAGCAAGCTGCCCCATCTTCAGTACATCGGTGACAGCGACATTGGCAGCGGCGTCAATATGGGGTGCGGCACCATCACGGTCAACTATGATGGTAAGGAAAAACACCGCACTACCATCGAGGACAACGCCTTTGTGGGCTGCAACAGCAACCTGGTGGCGCCGGTTACCGTTGGTCGGGGAAGTTATGTCGCGGCCGGATCGACCATTACGAAGAATGTGCCGGAAGACGCACTTGCCGTAGCGCGGGGCAAACAGGTGAACCTCGAGGGTTGGGCTAAGAAGCATCGGGAAAAATGAGGTTGTTTTTGACGGCCTCCCGTTGTATACTTTACCTATTGGTAGCGTACTGATAAATTTTTTACAAAATAGTTGGGGGTATAAGAATGTTGGGTAATAAGACAGGCGATGACATGAAGATTTTCTCCGGTAACGCCAATCCGGACCTGGCACGCGAAATTGCCGCGTATCTGGGCACACAAGTAGGGGATGCCGTCATCAACCGTTTCAACAACGGCGAAGTTCAGGTCATGATCAATGAAAGTGTCCGCGGCAAGGATGTATTTGTTATCCAGCCGACCTGCGGACCCAGCGTCAATGACAATGTCATGGAACTGCTCATCATGTGCGACGCCTTCAAACGTGCCAGCGCAAGACATATTACGGCCGTTGTGCCTTTTTATGGCTATGCCCGTCAGGACCGCAAAGCCCGCGGCCGCGAACCGATTACGGCAAAACTGATGGCTGATCTGATGGCTGTTTCCGGTATTACCCGCGTTGTCACCATTGACCTGCATGCTGCCCAGATCCAAGGTTTCTTTGATATCCCTGTAGACCATATGCCTGGCGGCCCAATCCTTGCTGACTACATTAAGGAAAAAGGGTTCAGCCATGAAGACATGATTGTTGTTTCCCCGGATCTAGGGGGTGTCAGCCGTGCCCGCAAGATTGCCACGCGCCTCAACTGCGGCATTGCCATTATCGACAAGCGCCGTCCGGAACCGGGTGTGGCAGAAGTCATGAACCTCATCGGTGATGTCAAGGACAAGATCTGCATCATGGTGGATGACATTGTGGATACGGCAGGTTCCCTGACGGAAGGGGCCAAAGCCCTTGAAAAGTTCGGTGCCAAGGAAATTTATGCCTGCTGCACCCATCCCATCCTGACCGATCCGGCTCTCAGCCGCATCGCCAAGAGCAACATCAAGGAATTGATCGTTACGAACACGATTCCCCTGCCTCCGAATAAGAAACATCCGAAGATTACCCAACTTTCCGTGGCTCCTATTTTGGCGGAGACCATCCTTCGCATCTACAATCAGCTGTCCATCAGCCAGCTCTTCGAGGAGTAAGGAACGTGAGCTTTGGGGCCATTCGGGAGCTGCTGCAGCACACTCTGCAGCAGCTCCTTTTGTCACCTAAAAAGGAGGAACAGGGAGTGAAACTCGTAGTTGCCCTCGGCAATATTGGTCCGGAATATGCGATGACGCGCCATAATATTGGCTTTATGACAGCTGATATCCTGGCCCGGCGCTGGGGTATGGAAGGGGATTGGAGAAAGGCAGAACGGGCCTTTTATTTGGAAAAACGGGTCCCGGAAAAAGTGCTTCTCATCAAACCCACAACATACATGAACCTTAGCGGCGATGCCGTCCGTGATTTTGCAGGTTTCTACCATCTGCAGCCGGAAGACGTCCTAGTCATCCAGGACGATATGGACCTTCCCGTAGGGTCGCTCCGGATCCGTAAACAGGGAACATCCGGTGGCCATAATGGGCTTAAGTCCATTGAAAAGGCGCTGGGAAGTGAACACTATCCTCGCATCAAAGTGGGCATCGGCCATCCCCTGCGTGTCCAGGAAGCTGTAGTTTCCCATGTCCTGCATCGATTTGAGGGAACGGATCGGGAAACGATTGCCCAGATCCTGGAAAAGGCGGCAGACGCCGTGGAAGACTGGATGAAGGGTGCTTCTATAAACGAGCTGAGCCAAAAATACAATCAAAAAGTCAAGCGGGAGAAAAAGGCCATCTGACAAAAAAAGACCTTCCAGCGGCAGCTGGAAGGTCTTTTACGTTCTTACTCCTTATCTTTGCCAAAAACTTGTTCTTTCATGCGGCGACCGGTCGGCGTGGCAGCAAGACCGCCGCCTGCTGTTTCTCGAAGGCTGGCAGGAAGGGCATTGCCGACATTTCTCATGGCGATGATGCATTCATCAACGGGAATGCAGGAGCCGATGCCGGCAAGGGCAATATCGGCAGAGGAGAAAGCGATGACAACGCCGCCGGCGTTACGCTTTACGCAGGGAATTTCCACAAGGCCGGCGACAGGGTCGCAGACAAGGCCGAGCTGGTTGGCGATGGCAACGGCACAGGCGTCAGCACATTGTGAAGGCGTACCGCCTGATAGTTCGACCATGGCAGCGGCCGTCATGCCGGCCGCGCTGCCGCATTCTGCCTGGCAGCCGCCTTGGGCGCCGGCGATGCAGGCGTTCTTGGCGATGACCATTCCGAAGGCTGCCGCCGTGAACATGCTCATGACCACATCCTTGCGGTCCATGCCCTTATCTTCCATGAGGGTAAGGAGACAGCCAGGCATGATGCCGCAGCTGCCGGCCGTCGGCGTAGCCACGATGCGCCCCATGGAAGCGTTGCAGCCGGATACGGAAAGGGCCCGCATCATGGCGCGGCTCACAATATTGCCGGAAAGGCCGCCCTTGGTTTCCGTGCTGTATACATCCATTTTGTAGCCTTCGCCGCCGGTGAGACCGCTCGTGGACTTTTGATCCTTCCGTTTGCCAAACTGGACCGCCTCAATCATGACATCGACATCATGGTCCATCTTTGCGAAGACTTCTTCTTCCGAAAGGCCCATATCAGCAGCCTGATCGGCAAGGACGACTTCACTGATTTTTTTTCCTTCTTTTTCAGCAGCTTCCACGAGGGAAGCAATGGAATCATAACTTAACATGGTGGTTCTCCTTTACGCGGCAATTAGATGGAACGGATGAGAAAGACGTTGGTCACGTTCTTCACGGTCCGGATATCTTCAATCATGCCTTCCGGCGGCATGCCATCGATTTCAATCGTCATCATGGCAATGCCCCCTTTGACAGGACGGGAAAGCTTGAAGTTTCCAATGTTGACGTCTTTGTATTTTTGCCACATGATGTTCGTGACTTCTGCAATGACGCCCGGACGGTCGTAATGGGGGACCAGAATGGTGTTGTGTTCCCCATTGAAGTCAACGGCCATGCCATTGATGGAGTCAACACGGATATTGCCGCCGCCGATGCTGGCCCCTTGGACCACAACCGGGGTGCCGTTGACGCCCTTGACGTGGATGCGGGCTGTATTGGGATGACTGCCCGGAATCTGGGTGGGCACAAAACGATAGGTGATGCCGGCTTTATCGGCAATGGAAAAAATGTCGCGGATTTCCTCAGAATAGCTGTGGTAGCCCATGATACCTGCTAAGAGCGCCCGATCCGTGCCATGGCCCCGATAGGTCTTGGCAAAGGACCCGGACAGTTCAACCATGACTTCCTTGGGTGCTTCCTGGTTCAAGACCTTGTTGGCGACGCGGCCCAGACGGACAGCACCGGCTGTATGGGAACTGGAAGGACCGATCATGATCGGCCCGATGATGTCAAATACGTTCATGATAACCCTCCTTTAGGGTAAAAGGGAAGGGTGCCCCTTTGATCCAATGAAGCAAGACGTTGTTTCAAGATTGGAGTGGCACCCTTGGCAAAATGAAAGCGAAATGCTTATTTTTCGATCCAAGTCTTATAAACTTTATCAATGACGACGGCAATGGCGTTATCACCGGAAACGTTGCAGGCCGTGCCGAAGGAATCCTGAGTGATGTAAAGGGCAACCATGAGGGCGCAGATCGGGCCGTTGGGGTCACCCAGCTGTTTACCAAAGATCATCCAAAGGAAAGGCAGGGCCGTCATGATGGAGCCGCCAGGAGCACCCGGAGAAGCAACCATGGCAATGCCGAGGGTCATGATGAAAGGAACAACCGTGCCCAGATGGATAGGAATCTGGTTCATGAGGCAGACTGCCGTGGCACAGGCTGTGATGGTGATCATGGAACCGCACATATGGATGTTGGCGCAAAGCGGAATGACGAAGTTACGGATCTGTTCGCTGACACCGTTGGCCTTGGCGCATTCCAGGTTGACCGGAATGGTGGCGGCAGAAGACTGGGTCCCCAATGCGGTGGTATAGCCAGGAACCTGGTTCTTCATGAGCATGAAGGGGTTCTTGTGGCCGATGGTGCCGGCAACCATGAACTGAACGAAGAGCAGGATGAAGTGCATGGCGATGACCACAAGGAAGACTTTCCACAAAACGCCCAGGATAACAAAGGTTTTGCCCGATTTGGTCATATCGACGAAGGTTCCGCAGACATAAAGCGGAAGGAACGGGATGATGGCATGGGTCAGAACAGCGTCGATGATGCCGGAAAAGTCCTTTACAGTACCATAGAGGGTGTCACCAATGGTTTTGCCTTTAAGGGCGGACAGGGACAGACCCAGGATGAAGGCGAGCACAACAGCGGAAATCGTGTCAAGGATCGGTGGAATGGAAATGGAAAAGAACGGTTCGAGAGTAACGCCTGCGACCTTGGAAAGCTGTTCCGTAACATTGCTGCTAATGAAAGAAGGAAAAAGATTGTCAGCGACGAAAAAAGAGAACGTGCCGCCAATGAGGGTGGAACCATAGGCCAAAAGGGCCGTGATGAGAAGCAGTTTGCCGGCGCCTTGGGTCAGGTCAGCAATCCCCATCGTGACATAAGCCAGGATCATCATCGGGATGACAAACTTCAGGAAGTTACTGAAGATCCCCGATAAGGTGACAACGAGGCGGCAGACCTCTGTCGGCATGTACTGCCCGATGAGGGTACCTAGGATGATACCAATGATGATTTTTGGAACAAGACCGAGTTTCATGAAATAAAATCCTCCCCTTTTGTAAATGAATCAAACTGGTTCCATCGGTCAGGAACATCACGTTTGATTTTTCTGTAATTTCACTATACTATATGGTATAATATAAATCAAATTAATAAAATTAAAATGAGCAATGAAAAAATATGAAAGCGAAAGGCGCGTGGAAATAAAATGGAACTAAGACAATTGAGGAGCTTTTTGAAAATTGTGGAATTGCAAAGTTTCTCAAAAGCAGCGAAAGATTTAGGATACTCGCAGTCCGCCCTGAGTGTACAAATTCATGGGCTGGAACAGGAACTTGGCGTGCGTCTTTTTGACCGTATGGGAAAACAGGTAGGTCTCACCCAGCCGGGGAAGGAACTTTGCCAGCGCATTGTCCCCGTGCTCCATCAATTAGAAGAGATCCGCGTCGTGATGCAGGAAAAACCGCCGGCTGAGACGCTTCACCTCGGGATGATCCAGTCCCTGTGCAAATGCAAGATGCCCAAATTGATTCAGTTCTTCGGGGAAAATTATCCCCACATGAACCTGACGATTACGCTCGACAGCCCATCCGCCCTTCTGGATAAAATGGACCATAACCAAGTGGACTTTGTCTATATCCTTGATGAAAAGGTCTACAACGTCAAATGGGAAAAGGTCCTTGAGGAAAAAGAGGACATTGTCTTTATTGGGTCCATTGATTCACCTTTGGTCTACCGAAACGAAGTGGCCCTTGAAGAACTCATTAGTCAGCCTTTCTTCCTTACAGAAAAAGAGGACAACTACCGCCGTGCCCTGGATCAATTCCTGGCGTCCAAGAATCTTGAAATCCAGCCTTTTCTGGAAGTGGGGGATACGGATTTCATCCTTGATATGGTGCAGCGCAGCATGGGCTTTACGTTCTTGCCCCGCTACGTCATGGAAAATTCCTATTATCGGGATAAACTCAAGATTGTCAACGTACCGGGCTTTCACCTGCACATGTACCGCCAGCTTTTCTATCATAAGAATAAATGGCTCACCAGCGGCATGAAGACCATCCTGGACCTTGTGGAAGCGGGAAAGCTCTAAATTCCCAACAAATAATGCCTTGCGTCGCTCTTTCTTGTGTGGTACAATACTAGGGCATTAATGTCTGGATATATTGGTGTAATATGAGAAAGAGGTGTCAAAGACATGAAAGAAGGAATTCATCCTAACTATGGTGAATGCACGGTCATCTGTGGCTGTGGCAACACGTTCAAGACGGGCAGCGTAAAAAAGGAACTCCGCGTAGATGTATGCTCCAAATGCCATCCGTTCTACACGGGCAAGCAGCGTGATATGTCCGCAAGAGGCCGCATCGAAAAGTTCAACAAGAGATACGGCAAGGATTCCAAATAAAAATGCGAACCGACAGCAGAGCCTTGGCTCTGCTGTATTGCTATACGGAGAAGAACCAAAATGACGAAAAAACTCAGTGTCGGCGGCCAAGCTGTCATTGAAGGGGTCATGATGAAGGGGCCGGAAAAGATGGCCGTTGCCGTGCGGCAGGCAAATGGGGAAATTGCCGTAGATGTCAAACCGGTTTCAAGTATCAGGGACCGTTATCCTTTTTTTAAGAAACCGTTTCTGCGAGGCGTCGTTTCTCTCGTTGAATCCTTGGTTGATGGAATGAAGGCCCTGTCCTATTCGGCCCAGATATCGGGTGAAGAAGAAGAAAAGCTGGACGATAAGGAAATGGCCCTTACCATTACGGTGAGCGTCCTTCTTGCCGTCCTTTTATTTGTCGTTGTACCGACCGGGGCCATGCGGCTTTTACAGGACCGCGGTGTCGGGCCTGTTGCCTTGAACCTTGTCGAGGGGTTCCTGCGTCTGGGCATTTTCCTTCTATATATAGGGGGCATTTCGCGGCAGCAAGAGATTCAGCGGGTCTTCCAATACCATGGAGCCGAGCACAAGACCATCTACACCTATGAACACGGACTCCCCCTTGTCGTGGAGAACGTGCGTCCTTTTTCGACGCTCCATCCCCGCTGCGGGACGAACTTCCTCATGATTGTCATGCTCATCAGCATCTTCATCTTTGCCTTTTTGGGCTGGCCCAGCCTTCCCGTACGGATCATGAGCCGCATTGTGCTCATGCCTGTCGTGGCGGGAATCAGTTATGAAATCATTCGCTATGCGGGCAGCCATATCGAGCATCCCTGGGTACGCCGGGCCATTCTGCCGGGTCTGCTCCTGCAGAAACTGACGACAAGGGAACCGGATGACAGTCAGATCGAGGTGGCCATTGCCTCCCTCAAGGCAGTCCTGCCTCCTGACGAAAGCCATGAACAAGAATAAAGGAAGACAAAGCCATGTTTGAACATTTGGATAAACTCCAGGCCTTAGAAGACCGCTATATCGACCTGGAAGCAAAGATCAGCGATCCTTCCGTGATCAGTGACCAGGCGCAGTGGCAGAAATATACCAAGGCCCACGCAAAACTGACCGATGTGGTGGAAACCTATCGGGCCTACCAAAAATTACAGAAGACCTATGATGACGATCAGGCCCTTCTGGAAATGGGAGAGAGCGATGAGGAACTGGCGGCCATGGCCGAAATGGAAATGAAGGAACTGGCCCCGCAGCTGGAAGACTATGAAAAGCGGCTGACCATCCTCCTTCTGCCTAAAGACCCCAATGATGAAAAGAACATCATCATGGAAATCCGCGCCGGTGCCGGCGGCGATGAAGCGGCCCTTTTTGCTGGGGACCTTTTCCGCATGTACACCCGCTATGCCGAAACCAAGGGGTGGCGCGTGGAACTCATGGATTCCAGTCCTACGGGGCTTGGTGGTTTCAAAGAAGTCATCTTCATGGTGTCCGGCAGCGACGTCTACAGCCACATGAAATTTGAAAGCGGCGTCCACCGTGTCCAGCGCGTTCCCGAAACCGAAGCCCAGGGACGTATCCATACGTCGACGGCAACAGTGGCGGTCATGCCGGAAGCTGAGGAAGTGGATGTTGATATCAAGATGAGCGACATCCGCATCGACACCTACCGCGCTGGCGGTGCCGGCGGGCAGTATGTCAACAAGACGGAATCGGCTGTGCGTATGACGCATATCCCCACAGGCATCGTGGCCCAGTGCCAGGATGAAAAATCCCAGGCAAAGAACCGTGAAAAGTGTCTTCGCGTTCTTCGCTCCCGTATCTA
This sequence comes from Acidaminococcus sp. AM33-14BH, assembly GCF_003603525.1. Lineage (NCBI taxonomy): Bacteria > Bacillati > Bacillota > Negativicutes > Acidaminococcales > Acidaminococcaceae > Acidaminococcus > Acidaminococcus sp. AM33-14BH. The sequence continues at coordinate 110,114 of NZ_QTNG01000001.1, forward strand.
CGAGGCGGCCCAGGAAGCACAGCGCGCGGCCGAGGAAAGCGAGCGCCGCAGCCAGGTTGGAACCGGGGACCGGAGTGAACGCATCCGGACGTACAATTTCCCTCAAGGGCGCGTTACGGACCATCGCATTGGCCTGACGCTCCATAAATTGACGGATGTCATGAACGGAGACTTGGATGAACTCCTAGGGGCCCTCATGACGGAAGAACAGACAAAAAAATTACAGCAGGTGAAATGATGCAGGAGATGTGGACAATCTTACGGATCCTCAATTGGACCAAGGCTTATTTTGAGGATAAAGGCATCGAGTCGCCGCGCCTTGATGCGGAACTGCTTCTTTGCGCCGTTCTTGGGATGCGGCGCATCGACCTGTATACCCATTTTGACCAGCCCTTGGAAAAAGAGGAACTGGCGGCGTATCGAGGCTACGTCATGCGCCGGGCAAAGCGGGAACCCGTGGCCTATATCCTCGGCGAGAAAGGGTTTCTCGATTATACCTTTGCCGTGACTGCTGATACGCTCATTCCTCGTCCGGAAACGGAGCTGCTTGTCGAAAAGATCCTTGCCGTGACAGCCGACGGGCCCCTTGATATCTTGGAACTCGGCGTGGGAAGCGGAGCCATTTTGATTTCCCTCCTGTTAAAGCGGAAGGAGGCTCAGGGCCTTGGCGTCGATATTTCAGAAGGGGCTGTTGCGGTCGCACGGAAGAATGCCAAGAATCTGGGCGTCACGGACCGCAGTGAAATCATCGTATCCGATCTTTTTGAAAAGGTGCCTGAAGGCCGCAAGTTTGATCTCATCGTTTCCAATCCACCCTACATTCCCAAAAAGGATCTGGCCGGCCTTTCTCCGGAAGTGCGGAAGGAACCCTTGGGCGCACTTGACGGCGGGGAAGACGGCCTTGATTTTTACCGTCGCATCGTGCGGGAAGGCATGGCTTATCTTAAGGAAGATGGCCTGTTTGCTTTTGAAGTGGGCATTGGTGAAGGCGCGGCTGCTGCAGACCTTCTTGTTCAAAACGGCTGCGGCGCGGCCCGCGTCTTTCTTGACTATGCGGGGATTGACCGCATGGTCCTAGCAGCAAAAGAGGGGACAACCTATGCAGACAAAATTATGGAAACTGGAAACTAAGCGGGACCAAGCCATAGCGGAAGCGGCCGCCTTGATCCGGAAAGGGGAAGTTGTCGCATTCCCGACGGAAACGGTCTACGGCCTTGGGGCCAATGGCCTTGACGGTATGGCATGCCGGAAAATCTTTGCCGCTAAGGGCCGTCCGGCCGATAATCCCCTGATTCTCCATATTGCCGAAAAAGAGGATATGGAGGCGCTTACAAAAGGGCTTTCGCCGATGGCCCAAGCCTTGATGGAGGCCTTTTGGCCCGGCCCGATGACCCTCATTGTGCCGAAATCGGATAAGATCCCTGATGTCGTGACAGCTGGCCTTGATACGGTGGCTGTGCGTTTTCCCAGCCATCCTGTTGCACGGGACCTGATCCGGGCGGCGGGATGCCCTATTGCAGCCCCTTCAGCCAACAAATCAGGAAAACCGAGTCCGACGACCGCTCAGGATGTGCTCCTTGATATGGACGGTATCATTGCCGGCGTCCTTGATGGCGGTGCCTGCGACATCGGTGTCGAATCGACCATCATTGACACGACGGGCAAGGATCCGGTGATCTTGCGGCCCGGCGGAATTACACGGGAAATGATCAAGATGGCCATGGGCCGCGTGGCCTTGGACCCAGGGCTTGTCAAAAAAGGGGAAACACCCAAGGCACCGGGCATGAAGTATCGGCATTATGCCCCGACCGCTCCCATGCTTCTTGTGGAAGGACCGGAAGCTTCTTTGGGCCTCATCCGCCTTGCCATCATGGCCGAAGCCCATGGTCTTCGGACCGGTGTCATTGCCTTGAAGGCGACGGTGGACCATTTCCCCAAGGGCGGCAATTTTGTCATCCATAATGGAGGGGCCACCCTTGAAGCTTACGCCGGAACGCTTTTCCATGACCTGCGCGCCTTTGACAGCGAAGGCGTGGATCTCATCCTGGGAGAAGGGGTGCGTGAGGATCAGATGGGGCTTGCCATCATGAACCGCCTGCGCAAATCGGCCGGGCATAACATCATCTGGGCCGAAGGAGGCCTTCTTTATCATCGCAGCGGCGCCGTTCCTGAATGTTTGCGAACCCTTGTCATGGAAGGGATGCCGGAAAGATGAAAGAACAGGGACGTGGGAAAAAGCGCTGAATATTTCGAAAAATAAGCAGGACATTCCTTTTTCACCGGTCCTGAGCGCAGGCTCCTGGAATACAATCAAATATGGCTGTGAGGGAATGGACGGATTTCTTCACAGCTTTTTTGTGCAAAATCATGCAAAAGTGATGCATAAAATTAAGTGACAACAAGAAGAAGCCTTTGTGTTAAAATGAAAGATAGAGTAATCCAACCGTAACCAAGCAAAGGGGGAACGATGATGAAGATCATTATGGGCTGCGATCACGGCGGCTTTGAACTTAAGGAAACCTTGAAGAAGGTCCTCATTGAAAAAGGCTATGAAGTGGAGGACTATGGAATCCATAAACAGGAGCGTGTCGATTATCCGGACTATGCCCAAAAGGTGGGAGAAGCCATTGCCAGCGGCAAAGGGGATCAAGGCATCCTCATCTGCGGCACGGGAATCGGCATGAGCATCGCGGCCAATAAGGTGAAGGGCGTCCGCGCAGCCCTTTGCAATGACTGCTATTCGGCTGCCAAAGCCAGACAGCACAACAATGCCAATGTGCTCTGCATGGGGGCCCGCGTTCTGGGGCCGGGCCTTGCCCAGGAAATCATGGAAGCCTATCTCAATGCTTCCTTCCTTGGCAGCTATCATGAAGGCCGTGTGGAAAAGATCATGGCCCTTGAAAAATAAAAGAGGTCTTGAATGTGAAACTGGAAGAATTGGTACAGGAACTGGAAGAATCCATTGAGGAACTGATCCGCAAGGGAAATGCCAAGGCAGGAAGCGTCCTTGTCATTGGCTGCTCCACGAGTGAAATCTTAGGCAACCGTATTGGTACGGGGGGCAGCCTTAAAGCAGCAAAAGCTTTTTTTGCCGCTGTCCATAAAGTGACCAAAAAGCATAAGATCATGCTGGCGGCCCAGTGCTGCGAGCACCTGAATCGGGCCCTTGTTGTCGAGGAAAAGACCATGGAAAAACTGGGACTCCAGGAAGTGACGGTGCGACCCGTGGAACATGCGGGCGGCGCTTGGGCAACGGCGGCCTATGAGGGCTTTTCCAAACCGGCAGTGGTCCTTGCCATTCGTGCTGACTTGGGGCTTGATATTGGTCAGACCCTGATCGGCATGCACCTTAAACCCGTCGCCGTTCCTGTCCGCCTTTCGCGAAAGAAATTGGGCGAAGCCGTTCTCACGGCGGCCTTTACCCGTCCGCCCCTCATTGGTGGTGCCCGGGCCGTATATCCGGATAAGCACCTGCGCTGACCCTGATACGATGGGGCCCTATTATCCCATTAAAGTGAACAAGATAAAGGAGAAATGAAGATGCAAATCCATGTCGTTGACCATCCCTTGATTAAAGAAAAAATGACCCGTCTCCGAGATAAGAACACGCAGCCAAAGGATTTCAGACAGCTCCTTGACCAAATTGCCCAGCTGCTGCTTTTTGAAGTGACCCGCGATCTGCCTGTCCGTCACAAGAAAGTCACGACACCGCTTGCTGAAACAACGGGCTATGAACTTGATGTATCGGGAATCACGGTGGTGCCGATCCTCCGCGCCGGTCTGGGATTCCTTGATGCGGTCATGGACCTTGTGCCGGAAGCCAAAGTGGGCCATATTGGCCTTACCCGCGACGAGGAAACGCTGCAGCCCATCAAATATTACTGCAAGATGCCTAAAGACAAGGATGCGGAAATCATCCTCATCGACCCCATGCTCGCTACGGGCGGCAGTGCCGAAGCTGCCATTACCATGCTCAAGCAGGATGGCTACAAACATTTTCGCTTTATGTGCCTTGTGGCCGCGCCGGAAGGGGTTGCCCTTGTCAACCGCAGCCATCCGGAAGTGCCCATTTATACGGCAGCCCTTGATGACCATCTGAATGAAAATGGCTATATCGTTCCCGGTCTTGGTGATGCCGGCGACCGCGTCTTTGGTACGCTGGAGTAACCTATGAAAAGACCGGACTGGGACAGTTATTTTATGGAAATCGCTGAGGTGGTTGCCAAGCGCTCCACCTGTCTGCGCCGACAAGTAGGTGCCGTTTTGGTCAAGGACCGGCAGATCCTTGCCACGGGCTACAATGGAACGCCAAAGGGCATCGCCCATTGTGAGGAAGTGGGATGCCTTCGGGAGCAGCTCCATGTCCCCAGCGGTCAGAACCACGAACTTTGCCGCGGTATCCACGCCGAACAAAATGCCGTCATCCAGGCGGCTGTAAACGGCGTGTCCACCAAAGGCGCGACGCTGTACTGCACGCATCAGCCCTGTGTTGTCTGCTCCAAGATCCTCATCAATGCCGGGATTGAGCGCATCGTCTATGCCCATCCGTATCCTGACCGGTTGGCACAGGAGATGCTGGCAAGCGATAAGCAACTGACCTTGGAAGAATTCAAACCGAAAAAAGACGAGTAAAAGCAAAAAGCCTCCACCAAAAGGTGGAGGCTTTTTCTTTGTCAGAGGGCATCAAAAAATTTCCTCCCAAGGGCTGTCTCATTGATCCTGATTTCAAAAAGAGCAGAGGCTCACTAGATCCAACTAATCCCTAAGAACCCTAACCTGAACCAGCGCTTACGTTCGGTTTAGGGGTTAGTTTATCATCTTTTGCCTTCCGTTCTTTCTTCCATTTGCCTTTTATCAATTCGGGTCAGATGGCTCCTTTTGTGAGGAACCCCGCTTCCAACGACGGCAGCGGACCTGAGCGCCAGCAATCCCACTGGTATAGCGCCGTGGGAGTTGATGCGCGAAGGTTCTTTGAAGCGGCGCTCCCAAAAGTAAATGAGCGACGCGTGAGTTTCCTTACGGCCAGAGGCCGGTACGTTGAGGAGATTGAGGCCCGTGGGAGACAAAGTAGATGGGCCCTATGGAATGAAGATCGCAAAAAGCTTCCGCTTTGATAAGCTGGGCGCTGGAGGGGATGACACAAGGTTGGGAAAGGAAGCGCCCAGGCGTATGCTATCCCCAAACGTGGGAAGGTTCATCGTACAATAGGCTATGAGGAGGCCATTGTTTCCATAAAATCTTTTTTAAGCAATGGACTCGCGTACTTCATCAAATGAGCCCGATTTTTGGACTGAGTAAAAATTAAAGCCGTTCCAATAGCCAATCCACATTATCTGTATCATATTCAATCTGTTCGGACCAGCGGCGCAGGGCTTCTTCAAGGTTGCCGTGAAGGGCTGTTTCCATGAAGATGAAGTCCGTGCTGCGCCGGGCATAGGCGCGGACCGCATCAAGGCCGTAGGCTTCGACTTTATCAAGCTGACGGTAAAAAATAAATTGATAGATCCGGTCAAAGGAAATGGGGTCATAGGTCTTTTCATAGGAAGCCACTTTTTCCAGTAAGGCGGGGATCATGCCCTGCAGGCTGCGGATCTCTTCCGTCCATGCTTCATCAATGGGTTCGGTAATCATGAGGTCAGCCAAGATGCTTTGACAGGATTTGCTGCTGAAAAGCGGGGCATAGTGGGTCAGGCTTTCCGGCAGGGAAAAGCCCATGAAGTCCAAAAGTTCCTTGAAGGTATAGATAAAAGCTGTGTCTTCTTCCGTAAAGGTAAGCGGTTCGTGAGGGGCCAAAAGAAGCTCGCATGAGGCTTCGCAGCAAAGGCCCGTGCCGCAGAGAATAAATTCATCGACATAGGTGAAAAAGCGGGGATGGACTGTGCAGATGTCACAGAGCTTATCTTCCCCCAGCGCTGTAATTACTTCACAAAGTCCGTCCGTCCGCAGAAGGGCGCAGAAGCCCTTATCGGTTAATTTGAAATGCCAGCCGTCAGGACCTTTTTCCATATGGTCTTGGATTTTTTTGCCCAGGGGCGTCTTAAGGCCGCGGTAGTAGTCTGCTGTATCGTCATCAATATCGATTTCCCATTTTTGGCAGCATGTATGGCGGCAGGCACCAGCCTTGCAATGGAAATCATTGAAACCTTGGGGCAGGATGGAAATCATGGAATTCGCCTCGAATGCGTAGGATCCTTCTATTATACATCGCTGCCTCCCTTTGGCGGAGAAAAAACTCTTTTTTCCTGTAAAAATGGGCGCAGCTGCCAGAGAAAGAAACAAAAAATTGAAATCTACCAATTTTTTATGGTAGAATAAACAATAGTGAGATTTTGGGGGGAAAGTGCGCCATCCTGTGTTTTCCCCTTGTCCACAGGGCGCCGCTTTTGGCGCCTGAAGCTAAAAAAGGTTGAGGGGATTTTGATGATAACAAGAACACTTGATGCCAAACTGGCCGCAGCGGCAAAGTCCTTCCCGTATAAGACGAGAGAAGGCGGTGCGACGGTCACGGTCTTTGTACCTTATGACTGCAAGAACAACTGCCCGTTCTGCGTCAATAAGGAAGAATATGCAGACTGCACGGGCTTTTCCCTGGAAGCCATCAAAAAAAGCATGGAAACGATGGACCGTCTGACGCCGTATTGTGATTTTGTCTTTACAGGCGGTGAACCGTTGGCCAATCTCGAAAGTCTGCAGCAGATGCTCGATAAGGTCTCATTGACGCACAAGGTCTATATCAATACGACCCTGCCCGTGTCCCAGACCCAGACCGAGGAAGAAATCCTGGCTTTTTTGGAGCGGAACAAGCAGAAGATTACCTGTCTTAACATTTCGCGCCATATGCAGCATTTCGTCCAGGAATCCAATGATTCCCTTCTGGAAAAGCTGCCTGTCCGTTTCCGGATCAACTGCGTCCTTTATAAGAACTATCCGAAGGAGCAGCTTGTACCCTTTATGGAACGCTTCCGTAAGGTCCATGCGCCGAGCATCCAGTTCCGTTTCGACTATACGGAAACAACGCCGGAAAACCTCTATGACAGGCAGGGGGACAAGATTCTCCAGGATCTTAGGAAAGTGGCTCGGTATACTGGCCTTGACGGCTGCCGCATGCGCTGCGGGTTCCACTTTACGTACAAGGACCTGGAACTTGTCTACCATAAGACGCTGCCCTACAGCACGATCTTTGAAAAAGACAGCGATGGTCGGGACTGCGCCATTTTGTACGACATCCTCATCAAACAGACGGGACGGATCGATTCGGACTGGGATGGAACCGTCCTTGACGTGGAAAAATACAGCCGCGTGACATTTGAACCTTATGACCTCAAATGGCTGGAAAAGGTCGCTGAACCAGGAGCCAAGGCGGCTGCGGCCCTGAATTTTTCTCCTGTGACGTGTTCCCTTTCGTAAGGGATAAAGGAGGTGGAATGATGTCAACAAAAACCGTGTATCGTGTGGCTGTCATCGGCGGCGATGGGATTGGACCGGAGGTCCTGCGGGAAGGGCAAAAGGCCCTTGCTGCCGTGGCTCAAAAAGACGGTCGTTTTTCCTTCGAATTTACGGAATTTCCCTGGGGCTGTGAATACTACCTAAAGACGGGAAAGATGATGCCTGAGGACGGCATCGAGACGCTGAGCCATTTTGATGCCATCTATTTGGGCGCGGTGGGCTATCCCGGTGTTCCGGACCATATTTCCCTCCGTGACCTGCTTCTGCGCATCCGTCACGATTTTGATCAGTATGTCAACCTGCGCCCTGTCAAGCTTCTTAAAGGTGCACCCTGCCCGCTAGTGGGGATTACGGAAAACGATATCGACATGGTCTTTATCCGGGAAAACAGCGAAGGAGAGTACGCTGGTTCCGGAGCTTGGCTCTATCCGGGCACGCCGCGGGAAACAGTCATCCAGAACGGGGTCTTCTCCCGCTTTGGGACAGAGCGCATCATGCGCTATGCCTATGAACTGGCTAAAAAGGAACACCGCAGCCTCACCAGCATCAGTAAGGGCAATGCCCTCAATTATTCCATGGTTTTCTGGGACCAGATCTTTGCGGAACTGGGAAAGGAATATCCCGAAGTGGAAACCCATTCCTATCTGGTCGATGCAGCGAGCATGTTCATGGTCAAAGATCCCAAACGGTACCAAGTGGTGGTCTGCTCCAATCTGTTTGGGGACATCCTGACTGACCTTGGCGCCGCCATTTCAGGCGGCATGGGCCTTGCTGCCGGGGCAAACCTCAATCCTGAAAGAACCTATCCATCCATGTTTGAGCCCATCCACGGAAGCGCACCGGATATTGCCGGTACGGGAAAGGCCAATCCCTTGGCTTCCATTTGGTCTGCCAGCCAGATGCTTGATTTCTTCGGCCACCCTGAATGGGGTCGCCGGCTTCTTGCAATCATCGAAGCCATGCTCGTAGAAAAAACAATTCTCACGCCTGACATGGGCGGTACGGCCACGACAAGTGAAGTGGGTGACGAGGTCGTCAAAAGAATTGAAGAAGCGTAATTGACTCCTTCAGCAAAAGTGTTCCTGGAATCCCTTTTCAGGCACTTTTGCTTTTTTGTAGGAATCCAGCAGGAAAGTAGAAAGGAAGGCAAGAATATGAAATTAGAAGATGTGAGAAAAGAAATCGATGCCCTTGATCCCCAGATCAAGACACTCATCCTGCGCCGTATGGACTGCTCTTTGGAAGTGGCCAAGGCAAAGCAGGCGGCAGGGGAGACCACAATCTATCGGAGGGACCGGGAAAAGGCCATCTTGGACCGTTTGGGGGCGGATGTTCCAGCTGACCGTCTGCCGGAATACCTTGCCGTGGTGCGGAAAATCATGGAAACAAGCCGCATGTTTCAATATGGCCTGCTCTTTGATTGGAATCCGGATCTTTTCAAGGAACTTTCTGCCGGCATTGACACGACTCCCGGCGGCTGGCGCGTCAAGATTCGTCTGACCCGTCCGGACGAGCCCAACGCCATGAGCAGCATCCTCAGCATGGTAGGTGATTATGGCTTCAACATGCAGTATATGGAACTCATGTCCTTCAACGAAGGGACCCACTCCGTGACCTTTGACCTCACCATCTTGGGAGACTTGTCCGATACGGCCATGCAGAAGCTCCTTTTCCAGCTTTCCAAGGAAAGTGAAGGGTTTGTCATTCTCCAGAATGACCGGAAGGACGGTGCCGCCAAATGACGAAACAGACGAAGGACCTCGTTTGGATGATCGTGTCGCTGGCCGCTGGCTTTGCGGTCTCGCGCCTTACCCCGACGCCGCCCCTTACGCAGGAAGGACTCGCTGTTTTGGGCGTCTTTTTGTCATCGCTCATGATGTGGATCACCATTTCCATTGATTGGCCGAGCCTCATTACCCTGTTTCTTTTGGGCCTGTTGCCTCATTTTGGATTTCCCGCTGTTTTTCGGGGCGCCTTTGGAAATGTGACGGTTGCGTTCCTGCTCTTTACTTTTGTTCTCGTTTATCCGCTGTCAAAGACGTTTTTTGTCCGGCGCTGCGCTGTGGCTTTTGTCACGAACCGCTTTGCCCGGAAAGGCCCTTGGTGCTTTGTCTCTTTCCTCTTATTTTCCGTGACCTTCATGGGACTTTTCATCAGCCCATCTGTCCTTTTTGTGGCCTTTATGCCATTTTTGGAGGATATCTATGAAGTGCTTCAAATAAAGAAAAAGAGCCAGACTGGCAATATGCTCATGCTGGGGACGGCTTTCTGCATCAGCCTTTCGTCGGGCATGACTGCCATTGGACATGTCTGGCCAACCCTTGCCATTGGCTATTACAAAGCGGCTGCGGGGATTGAGGTGAACCAGTTTCAGTATATGGCTGTCGGCATCCCGACGGGGCTGGTCCTTGTCCTTTCCCTCATTGCCGTTTTCCGCTATATCTATCGCCCCAGTGATCTTGCGCAGATGGACCTAAGAAAAGCGATGGAACTGAAAACCCTCGTTCCCAAGACAAGCCGCAGGGAAGTCATGATCCTTGCCGTCATGGCGCTGACCGTCATCCTGTGGGTGGGACCGAGCCTATTGCGTGGCGTGAGCCCTTGGCTTTATAAGAGCCTCAGCCGCTATACGACGGCCATGCCGCCCCTTTTGGGCTGCATCCTCCTTTTTATCCTCCGGGAAAACGGGGAGCCGCTCCTAAGCTTCAAGGAAGCTGTTTCCAACGGGATCCTTTGGGCGGCTATCCTCATGACCGGGGCTGCCACTATGCTGGGGTCGGCCCTGACCAACCAGGAGATGGGCATCAAGGAATGGCTGAGCACTATGTTGGGCCCTGTAGCCGCTTCACTTCCTGCAGAAGGCATCATTCTCTTCTTCTTTGCTTGGTGCATCCTTGAAACGAATTTTTCATCGAATATCGTTACGACGACTGTGGTCAGTGCCGTGGCCCTTTCGGTCCTGCAGGCCCTGCCGCAGGGAACGGTGGCCGTTGGTGCCGTCGTCTGCCTCATTGGGTTTGGAGCTGGGATCTGCAACATGACGCCTGCCGGTCAGTCGACCATCAATACCGTGGCCATCAGCTCGGGCTGGACAACGGCTCGGGATATGTTTATTTGGGGCGGTATCTTTTCCCTTCTGGCCCTTCTGGCGATGGCCTTTGTTGGTTATCCCTTGGGCGTCCTCATCATTGGCTAGTAAAAAAGCTGTGAAACAAGCGTGTTCTTGCTTCACAGCTTTTCCTTTTTACAGGGCTGCCCCTTATTTGTTCTTTTCCCGCCGCGCCCGCTTTGCTTCTTCCCGTTTGCGGATTTTTTCCTTGTGCTTCAAGGACTTGGCACTGGTCCGTTTCTCAATGAACTCGTGCGGTTCCGGTGCGTCGTCTTGGCCATGCTTTACTTTGTAGTAGATGACAAAGGCTGCAAGGGCGACCATGGGGAGGGCGCCCAAGATGGCGCGGGAAATGTCATTGCGCGTAATGACGAGGAGGTTCCATAAGATGACCACAAGGGGCGTCAGCGTCCATTGGGCAATCTTTGACTTAGTCCCTGAAGCCCCGAAAAAACGGAGGCAGAATCCGTAGACCAAAAAGGCGACGGAAAAGGACATAAGGGAAAGGAGAAGAATAAAAATAAAAAGTTCCACAGTGACACCTCAATCAATCAGTTTTCAGCCATCATTATACACGATGGTCGGAGAAAAGAAAATTTTTCCTTTTTTAGAAAAAAAGCTTGGAATTTTGATGATAATCAAATAAGAAGATCATGAGATGGGAAAGAAGGGACTAATGAGAAACAAATTGAGCATAATATAAGGTTAATAGAGACAGTTTACCTCTATTGTGTAACTTTTGTCATATATTTTCTTATAGGAAAAATTTTTCTCACAATACGGTAAAAATAAAAGGGTTCCCAAAACGAAGGGCGAATAAGGACAATAAGGATAAGAATAGCAGATCACTTGGAGGTGGTTATATGTTTGAGAAGATCCTGGTCCCTGTTGATGGGTCTGAAACGAGTTGGAAAGCCATGGAAGAAGCAAAGAAACTGGCCGAAGCATTCCGTGGGGAAATGGTTGTTGTCAATGTCATTCAACCCTATAACAATGCTGCACTCTTGGTTGTGCCCTTAGATCAGGCCACCATCAGCCAAGGTAATGAAGAACTGACAAAGATCGGCAACAGCGTCCTTGAAACGGCCAAGGAAAAAATGCAGGACTTCAAGGGCAAAAAAGAATTCCTTCTTGAAGTCGGTCATCCGTCCGAGAGGATCATTGCTGTCAGCAAGGAAAAGGCCTGCACGTCCATTGTCATCGGCAGCCGCGGCCTGTCCGGCATTGCCGAATTCTTCCTGGGCAGCGTCAGTTCCAAGGTTTCCCAGTATGCTTCGGTGCCGGTCCTCATCGTAAAATAAGGACTGCGGCCCGCGTATTTATGGAGGTGAGTTTCCTATGATGAAAAAGATCCTGGTTCCCATTGATGGGTCCGATATTTCCCTGCGTGCCATGAATTTTGCCATTGAGTTGGGGAAACATTTTGCAAGTGAGATTGTTGTCCTCAATGTGGATATTCCCTACGACCTGAGCCGTATCAAACCGGCTGTGAAGGATAAGGACGGCAACGAGATTGAATCGGCCCGCCTGACCCCGCTTGAACTGGCACAGCGGGAGGCAGGAAAATCAGGCTATGACAGGATCACCTTCAAGAAATATGTCGATATCGATCCGGCGGAAAAAATCTGCGAAGTGGCAGAGACCCTTGACACGGACCTCATCGTCATGGGCAATCGCGGAATGGGCGTCCTTGCCGGATTCTTCCTGGGCAGTGTCAGCACAAAGGTTTCCCAAAGTGCCCATTGTCCGGTGACCATCGTCAAATAGCAGGTATGGTACCTGACGCTAGGAATAGGGAGGTTCCCCTAAGGTAAGGAGGTAGAGGTGTATGTTCAAGAAGATCTTAGTTCCTGTTGATGGTTCCTCGACGAGCTGGAGAGCCCTTGAAACGGCAAAGGATCTGGCTGCGAAGTATGACGGTGAGCTCATTGTAGCTCATATCGTCCAGACTTACAGCAGTGCCGATCTTTATATCAACAGCTTGGACCAGACGGCTGTTGCTGCAGAAAATGACCAGTTGACCCGTATTGGCAGCAGTGTTCTTGACACGGCAAGAACCAAGATGGAAGGCTTTACGGGCAAGGTCGACTATCTCATGGATGTGGGCCATGCCTCGGACCGGATTATTGAACTCAGCAAGGACAAACATGCAGATGCCATCGTCATCGGAAGCCGTGGCCTGTCCGGCATCGCTGAATTTTTCTTGGGCAGCGTCAGCTCCCGCGTGGCGCAGTACGCCGCTGTCCCTGTCCTTATCGTGAAATAGGCAGAGGAAAGAAAAGACGCCGTAACTAGGGGGTGGTCTTATGTTCAAGAAATTCCTCGTTCCGATTGATGGTTCCCAAACCAGTTTCCGTGCTCTTGAAACGGCGGCGGATATGGCAAAGGCTGTGGGCGGTGAACTCATTGTCATCCATGTGGTGCCGAGCAATAAAGTCAACCAGCTCATTGTCGTTGGCAATAAGCCCGTCAAGGATACGAGCGTGAAACCAACCCAGATTGGTAAGATGGTCCTTGATACGGCAAAGGACAAACTGAAGGATTTTGCTGGTGCAGCCGAGTTCGACATGGAATTTGGCGACGCCGCTGAAATGGCCGTTACCGTGGCTAGGGAAAAAGGTGCCGATGCCATTGTCATCGGTAAACGCGGTCTGTCAGGCGTGGAGGAATTCCTCCTGGGCAGCGTGAGCAGCAAGGTGGCCCAGCTGTCGCCCGTACCGGTGATCATCGTCAAATAGCACAAGGGAACCTGTGGCAGCAGCTGCAGGTTCCTTTTTTGGAACCTGCGGGAAGATTGACATTCCCCGCGCTCCTTGGTAAAATAAACTATATATGTAAAAAGCGTTGAACGGGAGGAGTAGGGGGCCCTTTCCTTTTAAGAGAAGATGCGGCCGGTGCAAGCATCTAGGAAAATCCCTTGAAGTCGCCCGGGAGCTGGCGTGCTGAACCAAAGTAAGCCCGCCCGTTTGGCTCGTTACGTCCTCAAGTTGCCCAAGCAATTGGGAAAATAGGTGGTACCGCGACCGAACTCGTCCTATCTGATGGGACGGGTTTATTTTTTTTACAGGCTAAGGAGGCTTTTGGAAGTATGGCAGAAGAAAACAACATCCCCAAGGTCTATGACCCGGCGGCAGTGGAAAAGAAATGGTATACATATTGGGTGGAACATGGCTTTTTCCATCAACCCGTCGATAAGAGCCGGAAACCCTTCAGTGTGGTCATTCCGCCGCCCAACATCACCGGTAAGCTCCACATGGGGCATGCCCTTGATAATACCCTGCAGGACATCCTCGTGCGCTGGCATCGTATGATGGGGGACAATACCTGCTGGCTTCCCGGGTATGACCACGCGGGACTTGCCACGCAGATCAAAGTGGAAGAGGAACTGAAAAAGAAGGAAAACCTCACTCGCTATGACCTGGGCCGTGAAAAATTCCTGGAACGGGTCTGGCAGTGGAAGGAAGAATATGGCGACCGCATCGTGACTCAGCTCAAGAGCCTGGGCATTTCCTGCGACTGGGACCGTCAGCGCTTTACCATGGATGAAGGACTTTCCCGTGCTGTCCGTGAGGCCTTTGTCAGCCTCTATGAAAAAGGCCTCATCTATAAGGGAACGCGCATCATCAATTGGTGCGTCAACTGCCGTACGGCCCTGTCTGACGTTGAAGTGGAACACCAGGATGACGAGGGCCATCTGTGGTATGTGAATTATCCCATCGAAGGGGAAGCCGGGCGCTATCTCCAAATTGCCACGAGCCGTCCGGAAACCATTCCCGGCGATACGGCCGTTGCCGTAAACCCCAAGGATGAACGCTATAAGGACCTTGTGGGAAAACAGGTTCGCCTTCCCATCATGGACCGCCTTATCCCCATTGTGGCCGACGAATACGTTGACCTTGAATTTGGTACGGGCGCCGTAAAGATTACGCCGGCCCATGACCCCAACGACTATGAAGTGGGGCAGCGCCAGAAGCTGCCCAGTCTGACGGTCATCGGTCTTGACGGCAAGATGACGGCGGACGCCGGCAAATACGAAGGGGAAGACCGTTACGAATGCCGCAAGCATATCGTCCAGGACCTGAAGGACTTGGGTCTTCTCGTCAAGATCGAAGACGCGCCCCATGCTGTCGGTCACTGCCAGCGCTGCCACCACGTCGTGGAACCCCTCATTTCCACGCAGTGGTTTGTCAAAATGAAACCCCTCGTGAAGGCCGCCGTGGAATGCGTTGAAGACGGGCGCATCCAGTTTGTGCCGAACCGTTTCACGAAGACCTATACGAACTGGATGGACAACATCCATGACTGGTGCATTTCCCGCCAGATCTGGTGGGGTCACCGTATCCCTGTGTGGTACTGTGACGACTGCGGAAAGCAGATGGCGTCCCGGACGGATTTGACGGAATGCCCGCACTGCCACAGCCACAACATCCATCAGGATGAAGATGCCCTTGATACCTGGTTCAGTTCCGGTCTATGGCCTTTTTCCACCTTTGGCTGGCCGGACAAGACGGACGAACTGCAGCAGTTTTATCCGACGAGCGTCCTGGTGACGGGCTATGACATCATTTTCTTCTGGGTTGCCCGCATGATCACCATGGGCATGGAATTTATGAAGGAAATTCCCTTTAAGCATGTCTTCATCCATGGTCTTGTCCGCGATGAACAGGGCCGGAAGATGAGTAAATCCCTGGGTAACGGCATTGACCCCTTGGAAGTTGTTGACAAATATGGAGCCGATACGCTGCGCTTCATGCTCATTACAGGCAATACGCCGGGCAACGATATGCGTTTTTATTGGAACCGCATCGAAGCAACGCGAAACTTTGCCAATAAGATCTGGAACGCGTCGCGCTTTGCCCTCATGAACCTCGATGGGTATGATGCTTCGGCTAAACGGGCGCCTCTGACCCTTGCTGACCGCTGGATCCTGTCCCGCCTGCAGCACACCATCAAGGACGTTTCAAGCTTCCTCGAAAAATTTGAACTCGGAGAAGCCGGCCGCCTCATCTACGATTTCATTTGGGGTGAAGTCTGTGACTGGTACATCGAACTTATCAAACCCCGCCTTTATGATAAGGAGCATCCGGAAGAACGGTCAACGGCCCAATTCGTCCTCTGCCGCGTCCTGGGCGATGCCATGAAGCTGCTGCATCCTTATATGCCGTTCATTACGGAAGAAATCTGGCAGCATCTGCCCCATGAAGGGGAGAGCATCATGATTGCGCCGTGGCCTGTGGCGGATGAATCCCTCATGGATGAAAGCGTGGAAAGCGGAATGACGGTCATGATGGATGCCATCAAAGCCATCCGCAACATGCGGGCCGAAGTAAACGCTGCCCCTGGGAAGAAAGCGCCGGCCACGATCTTGGTGGAACCTGCTTTCCGCAGCGTCTTTGAAGGCCATCCGGAATACGTCGAACGCTTGGGCACGGTGGACACGCTGACATTGGGCGATATCAATGACGAAGCGCCGGAAAACGCCATGACAGCCGTTGTGACAGGCGCCAAGGTCTATCTGCCCCTTAAGGGTCTCATTGACGTGGAAAAGGAAATGAAGCGGCTGACGAAGGAACTTGACGGGGCCAAAAAGGAACTGTCCCGCATTGAGGGCAAGCTTTCCAATGAAGGGTTTCTCGCCAAAGCTCCGGAAGCGGTCGTGGAAAAGGAAAAAGCGAAGAAAGAAGACGTCAAGGCGCGTCTTACCGCCCTTGAAGACCAACTGAAGGAACTTCAGAAACTCCAGTAACCTCAATCTGGGTCCGGGCAGGAAAAGCCTGCTCTGGCCTTCTGGCGCGGTCCTTGCCTTAATGGGACCGGAGGAGAATCA
This sequence comes from Acidaminococcus sp. AM33-14BH, assembly GCF_003603525.1. Classification (NCBI taxonomy): domain Bacteria; kingdom Bacillati; phylum Bacillota; class Negativicutes; order Acidaminococcales; family Acidaminococcaceae; genus Acidaminococcus; species Acidaminococcus sp. AM33-14BH. The sequence continues at coordinate 126,496 of NZ_QTNG01000001.1, forward strand.
TGAACTACAACGAAGCGATGCAGTATATCGAAAGTCTTGGTAAATTTGGCATCCATCTCGGTATGGAACGCATCACGGGCCTTGTGGAACTCTTGGATCACCCGGAACGCAAGATCCGGACCATCCATATAACGGGAACCAACGGGAAGGGGAGCGTGGCTTCCTACCTGTCCCATATCCTCACGGCTTCGGGGAAAAAGACGGCGTGCTATACGTCGCCCCACTTTGTTAAATATAATGAGCGTATGTCCATCGACGGCGTTGATATTTCCGATGAGGATTTTGCTGCCGTGACGGAAGAAACCAAGGCTGCTGTCGATACATTCCTCAAAAATGGTGGCGAACAGCCGACCCAGTTTGAAGTCATTACCGCCATGGCCTTCCTTTATTTTGCCAAGGAAAAGGTGGATTATGCCGTCATCGAAGTCGGCATGGGCGGCCTTTGGGATTCGACGAACGTCATTGTGCCAGAGCTTTCCGTCATTACGAACGTTACCTTGGAGCATACGGACCGGCTGGGAAAGACCATTGAAGCCATTGCGGAACAAAAGGCCGGCATCATCAAGGATCACGTTCCTGTTGTGACCGCCGCTGACGGCAGTGCCCTTGAAGTCATTCGGGTCACAAGTGAAGAAAAATCGGCACCTCTTTATGTCTATGGTGAGGATTTTTCCGCAACCCTGCTTGCTGGATCCATGCAGGAACAGCTCTTCCTCTATCCGTTTCATTCCGGTGAGCGGGAAGTTACCATCCATCTTGCCGGCGCCCATCAGATCGTGAATGCTGCCGTGGCCCTTAAAGCCGCGGAAGTGCTGGCAAAAAAGGACCCTGCCATTACAGAAAAGAAGATTCTCAAGGGCATGGATCTCACGACCTGGCCAGGCCGCATGGAACTTATCCATGAACGGCCCGACGTGATCCTGGACGGGGCCCATAATCCTTCCGGCGTGACGGTTCTGCGGCGGGCCCTTGATACCTATTATCCCCATGGCCATCGTTATTTCATCTTTGGCATGATGGGGGATAAGGATGTAAGCGAAGTGGCCCAGATCCTCTTCCGGGATACGGATACGATCTATACCGTTCTTGCTGATAACGGCACGCGGGCCGAAAAGCCCGATGTCCTTGCCCGTCGCCTACATAAAAAGGCCATTCCTATGGATGATCTCAAGACTGCTTTCGAAACGGCGGTCCATGAGGCCGGACCGGATGATGTGGTCCTTGTCTGCGGCTCCCTTTATCTTGTGGGCACCTTCAAGGCAAAGGGCCTCTCAGAGGATTTCCTATGACACATAAACAAATCTTTCCCGAATCTTGGAACCTGAACCAGATCCTTTACGGACTCCTTGTGGCGTATGTTTTCCTTCTGCCGATCCATCTGAATCTTGCCATTGGCCTGTTTCTCGTCATGGTGGTGCTCAATTTTGCGAATATCCTAAAGACGGGACAGTTCTGGCCCAAGGTGACGGTTCCCAAAAAGATCAGCCGCCCCTTATGGGCGCTCTTTCTCCTATCTGCTGTGAGTGTTTGTTGGTCCCAGGAGCCTTTTTTAAGCGCCTATAACTGGATTGTTGTGGTAGGACTCAAGGCCGGTTCATTCTATTTTGTCCTGCGTTACGGCAGTACGGGCCGGCGGTCCCTGTTTCTTGTCAAGGTCTTTATGGTCTCGGCCGGTCTGGTGGCGCTTTACGGCATCTATCAGTACTTTTTTGGTGTCATTGCCATCCAGGATGCGGAATGGATCGATCACGCCGCGTTCCCGCTCATGACCAAACGGGCTGTCTCAACGTTGGAAAACCCCAATATCCTCGCCAGTTTCCTTGTCATGACCGCGGCCTACAGTGAAGGCCTCTTTGCTCCCTTGAAAGGCGGCAAGAGAAGGGCCTCCCTTGCAGTGATCTTTCTTCTTGCCATTACTTGTCTGATCCTCACGTTCTCCCGCGGCAATTGGATTGCCCTATTCTTTGTCCTCTTTGTCTTTGCCGGCGCTTTTTACCACAAAGCGTTCCTGCCTTTCATCGGTGGGGGACTAGGGGTCCTGTGGATTGGCTGGGACCGTTTGTCGGCCCGCATCATGTCCATCTTTTCCATCAAGGATACATCGGCAGAGCTGCGTCTGATGTACATGGACAGTGCGACCTCCATGATTGAGGAGCATCCTTTTGGCGTGGGCTGGTACGGCTATCAATTTGCCTTCCCTGACTATAATTTCGGTTATGTGGATCCCAGCGTCATCATGTACCATAGCCACAATCTTTTGACCAACATTGCGGCCGAGCTGGGCATTCCGGGCCTTGCCCTTTTCCTGTACATCATGTATCAGTTGGCGGTCCTTGCCCGCAGCATCCGGCATCGTGAGGCAGAGCCCTGGATCCGCGGCCTTGCCTGCGGTTATATTGCGTCCCTTGTAGGCATCTTTGTCGCAGGGATGACGGATTATACCTTGTTTAATCTGCAGCTGGGCATATATTTCTGGATCTTCAATGCGATGATCATTGCCCTTGGATTTTTGACCAAGGATGAAGCCAAAGTGTAACAAATAAAAAGAAGAACCTGTAAGAACGCTGACATTTCGTTTTTACAGGTTCTTTTTATGTTCAGGGAAATGAATAATCGAAAAGGCTGAAACGAGGGGATAAGGCAAGGGACCCTTTTATACTGAAAAGAAAAGAGGCTGCAAACTTAGGTCCTAATGTCTTATAAAAAAAGCCGCCCCTAAGGGAGCGGCTTTTCAGCATACAGATTATTTAAATTCGTAAGGTTTTACTTTGCGGACAACATCCATGATGGAGCCGTCACGGGCTTCGATGATACCGACAACGCGGTCATCAAACTGGACGGGGTCGGGTTCGCCAACCATGGCGTAAGCTTTGTCGCGAAGCTCTTCAATGGTGCAGATCGGCAGATCGCAGTCTTTGGCAGCTTCAATGATGTCCGTACGTTTCGGGTTGATGGCAATGCCGTAATCGGTGACAACAACGTCAACGGTCTCACCCGGCGTCGTGATGGTCGTGCATTCCGTGCAGATTGCAGGGCTGCGGCCTTGAAGCAGAGGCGCAATGACGATGGTGCATTTAGCACCGGCAGCCGTATCCGGATGACCGCCCTGTGCCCCGGTGATGACACCGTCGGAGCCGACAACAACGTTGACATTGAATTTCGTATCAACTTCAAGGGCACCGAGGATGACAAAGTCCAGTTTATTGACGTAAGCGCCCTTGTTGAAGGGGTCAGCATACTGGCTCGTCGTGATTTCATAATGGTTCGGGTTCGTCTTGATGTCTTCAATGGCAGCCGTATCAAAATCCTGCGTATCAGCAATCTTGTCGATGAGGCCTTCATGCTGCAGTTCGCAGATCGGCTGAGCGATACCGCCCATGGCTACGCCAATCTTGATGCCATCTTTTCTCAGATGGTCAGCCAGGTATTTGGTGGAAGCAATGGAAGCCCCGCCAACACCGGTCTGGTAGATGAAACCATCTTTGTACCAAGGCATATAGGTCATAAAATCAGCCGCGTATTTGGCCATGAGGAGCTTTCTTTGGTCCGTTGTCGGTTTGGCAGCCCCCGTAGCAATCTTGCTGGGATCGCCAATGGCGTCAACTTTGACAACGTAGTCAACGTTCGTCATGTCAATGGAAGCAGGAACGTTGGGGAAGGGAACGAGCGTATCGGTGACAACGACAACTTTGTCAGCATACTGGGCATCTACGGCTGCATAGCCGAGAACACCGCAGTCACTGCCGTTAGCGCTGCCGAAAGCCCGGCAGTTGCCCATATCATCGGCACAAGGAGCACCAATGAAGGCAATGTCAACATGGACTTCACCAGATTCGATGGCACGGACACGGCCGCCGTGACCGCGCATGATGGCAAGGCCTTTCAGTTTGCCGTTGGAAATGGCTTCACCAATCTTGCCGCGCACGCCGGAAGCCTGGATGTTCGTGATGGTGCCATCTTCGATCATCGGGACAATCGGGGTCTGGGCCTTACCCAGGGAAGTCGCGCAAATGGTCAGGTCTTTGATGCCCATCTTGTGGACGGCTTCCATGACCATGTTGACAACATAGTCCCCTTCACGGAAATGATGATGGAAGGAGAGGGTCATGCCATCTTTGATGCCGCATTTTTTCAGGACATCTTCAATGGAATCGACAACTTTGCTGTAACTCGGGTCAATTACAGGTGCAACCGTATGGGTGGCAGCCTGATAAGCAACGAGGTGTTTGGAGAAGCTTCCCTGGAACGGTTCCTTACCGGTTGCTTTCAGGATTTCCTCTGGAATTTCTCTACCTACTGCATTCTTCATATTATAAATCCCCCTTATAAACACCGGCAGCTTTTGCCAGGGCGATCGTTCTTTTTGCGCCATCATAGAAAGCTACGTCAAGCATCTTGCCGTTCAGGGTGAATACGCCAATCCCCATCGCCTTCTTGGTGTCGATTTCGCGGACAACGGCTTCAGCCCAACGAATCTGTTTTTCGTTCGGCGTGAAGACTTCGTGGCAGACCGGAATCTGACGCGGGTTGATGATGGATTTGCCGTCAAAGCCCATGGTCTTGATCATTTCGACATCCTTGCGGAAGCCTTCCATGTCATCCAGGTCGGTATAGACCGTATCAAAGCACATACGGCCCGTAGCGCGTGCAGCAATGACCATCTGCTGACGGGCGCCCATGAGTTCGACACCGGTCTTGGAAATGGAGGTCTGCAGGTCACGGGTGTAGTCGCCGCCGGAAAGGGCTACACCAAAAAGACGGTCAGAAGCCTGGCAGATATCGTAGACGTTGAGGATCCCCTTCGTCGATTCGATAGCGGCCATGATGAGGGTAGAACCCACTTTCTTATGGAATTCCTTTTCAGCAGCCGTGATGGCTTCTTCTACGAGTTTAACATCTTGAGCGGATTCCGTTTTGGAAATACGAATTGTATCGGCCCCGCCAGCTACGCAGACGCGGATATCTTCCTTCCAGTGCGGAGTTTCCAGGCCGTTGATACGGACAACGCGTTCGCAGCCATGATAATCGATTTCCTTCAGGGCATGGAACAGGGAATAGCGGGCGGCATCCTTTTGGTTTTCAGCCACGGCGTCTTCCAGGTCAAGCATGATGGAATCGGGTTTATATACATACGGGTCTTTGATGAGGCTCGGTTTTTGAGCGTTCAAGAACATCATGGATCTTCTGAGACGCTTGAAGTTGGGGTTCGTATTGATCACTGCCATATTATAAGACCTCCCAAGGATTCGGCGTATCCGGATCATCATTGATGGAGCGGAAAACGGCGCCTTCTACACGTGCTTTCAGCGTGCAGTCGAGTGCACCTTTGTCAACTACGGAAACCTTAGCGTTTTTAACATCGAGTTTCTTCAGGGTTTCCAAGACAACAGCCTTGATCTGTCTGCCATACTGTTGGATGACACTGCTTTCAATATTGAGTTCGATGCCATTCGTACCGGGTTCAACGGTGATTTGGGCATCGGAGGACTCAACGGTGCCAGCCATGGCTGCCTTCTTTAATTCCATGAAAATTCCTCCTTCATTTCTAGAAAAGAACTGTTTACAGTCTTACACCTTGATAGTAGCACAGGAAAAATTGGAAAACTAATATAAATAATGGTATAATGACCATAAGTCGAATCTTATTATATTGTCAAACCCCGCATCCCTTGTGGGTTGGCCCGATTGACATTGTTTTCTTAATTGACGTGAAATTAAGAAACATTCTGAATACGGGACCAAATGATGTTAAATGAGATGCATTTCTCCTGCCGGAACCAAGCAAAAGCAAAGCCCTAAGAGGGCTTTTTTAGAGCACGGAGAAATGATCCATCCTAACCTGTACAGGAGAAGCAAAGAATGGGACTTAACTTGAAGCACGCGCAGTATATCATGGAAATCATCAAGGAAGGCAGCATCACCAATGCCTCCAAGACCATGCATGTTTCACAGCCGGCCCTGAGCCAGACCATCAAGGCTGTGGAAAAATATCTTGGTGCACCGATCTTTCTTCGCAATACTAAACCCATCGTGCTTACAGAAGCGGGGAAAAAGTATATTGCGGCCGTAAAAAAGATCATTACCATCAGTACGAACCTGCTTCATGAAGTCTCGGACATCCAATATGAAGGGTACGGCACCCTGCGTCTGGGAATCCCTATTCAGCGGGCAATGCAGATGCTGCCCCGGGTCATGCCCGTATTCCGCCAGCGCTATCCCCACATCAAACTGGAAATCAAGGAAGCAGGGAGCAACATTACGGAAAAATCCGTCCTCAACGGCGATGTCGATATTGCCATCATGACGACGTCACCGGGAAACGACGAACTCATTTACGAACTTGTCGAGACCGAAGACGTCGTACTGGTCGCCAACAAGCTGACCATGCTGGCCCAGCGCATCGATCCCGGTGTGCCCATCCATATTACGGAAGCAAAGAATGAAGACTTTATTTCCATCACAGAAGGGCATAACGTCCGTAAGGTCCAGGATACCCTTTTTGACGTATACGACATCAAACCTCATTTGGTCCTTGAAACCAGCAGCATCGAAGTGGGGAAGCGGCTTGTCAGCACCATGGATGCTGTCTTTATCTGTCCGGATGTCTATTTGGACCATTATTTTATGGAGCAGGGTGACTGTGTCCTTTATCCGCTCCTGGGCGTTGCCAATAAGCGCTACTGCTATGTCTGCACGAGAAAAGACGCGTACCTGAGCCCCTATGCCCGGGCCTTTATCGAACTCATCAGGACCCTTGGGAAAAAAGAAAGGATCAATCCGACGAATGAAAAATAAACTCACTGTACCTCCGGAACTTCGCGTGGAAGTCCCCGATATGCTGCGGGCTCGGGACGGTCGGGCCTTGGCTCAGCGGAAGCTCCTCGAGCGGTTCCACAAACCGCTGCTGTTTTTTACGATGAACATCCCTGGACCGCAGAAGGTGTCGCCCCTTATCCGTATAGGGTTTGAAGAAGGCGTACGCCGTCTGGAAAAGGCCCTTGTAGGAGCAGGGATTCCCATCCTTTTTCATAAAGTCATCGATTATAAGACCGGCTATGAAAAATACTATGTCCTCGACGGGGCCGCTGGGACCGTGAAAGACATTGCGGCACGCCTTGAAAATGAGGACCGTTTGGGCCGTCTTTTTGATATGGATGTCCTTGATACCAACGGACGGAAGCTGTCGCGGGAGGAACTTGGCCTTCCTGAGCGGCGCTGCTTTGTCTGCAGTGAGCCCGCCAAAGGCTGTGCCCGGAGCCGCAAACACAGCCTGCCCGTCCTGATCCGTAATGTGGAGCGGATCCTAACCGATTTCGTCCTTTCCCATACCCGGGATTCCATGAAAGAAGCCCTTTTGGGAGAAGTGGCAGCAACCCCCAAACCGGGTCTGGTGGACCTTGACAATCCTGGTGCTCATGATGATATGGACCAGGAAACCTTCAAAAAAAGCACGGAAGCAATCCTGCCCCATCTCCTCAGCATGGCCGAAACGGGATGGAACTTTGCGGGAAGTGGTGAGGCGCTCTTTCGTACCCTGCGCCCCATGGGGGCTGCCGCGGAAAAGGCCATGTTCCGGGCTACGGGAAACGTCAATACCCATAAAGGCATCATCTTTTCTTTAGGAACGGTCTCTGCCTTTACGCTGCGGGCCCTGAAGCGGGACCATAGGGTCAAAGGCGAAACCATCCTTAAGGAAGTAGGGGAGACCGTGACGCCCATCCTTGAAGAAGACTTCCGCAAGATCGATCCCTATCATCCCCACACCCATGGGGAAGTCCTTTACATAAAGGAAGGCTGCCGCGGGATCCGCGGGGAAGCGATGGATGGGTTCCCCGCTGTTTCATCCATTGGCCTGCCGGCTTTACGGGAACTCTTTACTGAAAAAAAGGGGACCAATGAGATTTATATTGAAACCCTCCTGCGCCTCATGGCTGGCGTGGAAGACACGAATATCCTCAGTCGGAGCGACCGGCAAACCCTATACTATGCTCAACAGGCAGCCCAGGACATTCTACAAAAGGGCGGGGCCTTTACGGAAGAAGGACTTGCTGCCGTATGGAAGCTCAACGATGATTTTGTGGCCCGTCACATCAGTCCTGGCGGCTGTGCGGACCTGCTCATCCTATCCATCTTCCTTTACCGTATGGAGTCTCTTTTTCAAGGGCTGTCGACCTAACCGGCAAACTTCAACCATATGAGCTGATCCCCAAAGAAGGGGGTCAGCTTTTTTTGGAAGAACGCTTAGATAGGGCGCTTATCCATGCCGCTTTTGACAGCGGCGTGTTATGGAAAAACAGCTAAAACATGAGGACCCCCTTGACGCTCTTATTCTTGATTTCTTGGATGCCAAAAAAGGGGACGGGAAAATGAAGAAAAAAAAGAAAATGACTGAAAATAAAAGGTTAGATATCCCTAATTTTAAAATTTTCTTAAAATAACTTAAATTCGATAAATAAGAGCGAAACCCGAAACACCTGATTCTTCCTAGGGAAATAGACATAACATAAGGATAAGCTTATAGAAAATATTTCAAATCTTATATTAGTTTTCAAGTTTGTCATATGCTATTCTCTTCTCAGAGGAAAGATGAAGGGCGTACTGTTTCAAACGATACTTTCCGATCGCTTGACAGTAAGAAATTATCCTACAATTCATAAAACGGCCCCCGAGACATCGCCCGGTTTCTAGGACCTAAAGAATCTTAAGGAGGTTGTATCATGTTTTTGGGTGTTGTTGGCTTTGCGATGATTGTCATCATCGTCGCGGCACTGATTCGTTCCAAATCGAACCCTGTGCCTCTGTTTGTTATTGTACCGGTCATTGCCGCATTGATCTGCGGGTTCACGCCGGCACAGATCTTTGAATTCGTCAAGGCTGGTGTTGGTAAGACCTGGTCCACGGCAGTTCTGTTCATTTTCTCCATCGTTTACTTCTCCATGATGGGGGATATGGGTCTTTTCGATCCGATGGTTAACTGGCTCGTCAAGAAAGCGGGCTCCAACATCGTCATGGTTACGGTTGCAACGAGCCTCATCGCTGTTATCTCCCACCTTGACGGCGCCCTTGCTTCCACGCTGCTCATCACCATCCCGGCTATGCTGCCGATCTACAAGAAACTTCACATGCGCCCCGTTGTGCTCGTCTGCATTATCGGTGCTGCCATGTCTATCATGAACCTGCTTCCTTGGGGCGGTCCTGTCGCTCGTACGGGCGTTGTCCTCAATGCTGACGTCAACGTTCTGTGGCAGGAACTCATTCCTCTTCAGGGCGTAGGCCTTGTTATCCTCGTTGCCTTTGCCGCCTACATGGGCGTCATGGAAAAACGCCGCGGTGCTGGCCTTGTTCCGACGGGCAAAGCCGCTGAACTTTCTGAAGAAAACTCCAACAGCAGCGATGACTCTTTGAGTGATGCGGATAAGGAATTCATGGCTCGTCCAAAGATGATTTGGTTCAACGGACTGTTGACCCTCTTTGTTATCGGCCTGCTCTGCTTCACTAAGATTCCGATGTATGCCGCCTTCATGTTTGGCCTTGCCATTGCGCTGATTGCCAACTTCCATTCTGCAGCCGATCAGGCTCGTGCCATTAAAATGCACGCTGCCACGGCACTGACCATGCCGATGATCCTTCTTGCTTCCGGTGTCTTCCTGGGCGTTCTGTCCAAGACCGGTATGATGAAGGAAATGGCCAAAATGCTCATTGTTCTCGTTCCGACGGCACTGGGCGGTCACCTGCAGGATATCTTCGGTATCTTTGCTGTGCCTATCGGCATGATGCTCGGTACGGACTCCTACTTCTTTGGTCTGCTGCCGCTGGCTATCGGCGTTGGTCAGCAGTTCGGTGTTGATCCCCATGATATGGCTATGGCCATGCTCATTGGTAAGAACTACGGCGTTCTCGTTACCCCGCATGCTGCAACGACCTTCCTCGCCTGCGGTCTTGCTGGGATCGAAATCAAGGAACTCCTGAAGTTCTGTGCTCCGAGACTGTGGGTCCTGTCCTGGATTTCCCTTCTTTGCGGTGCCCTTCTCGGCCTGTTCCACATCTAACCTAACAGTAAAAAACTCCTCTTCCTGCGGGAAGGGGAGTTTTTTTGTTGGCTGCAGCCATGGCTGCGCTGCTGTCAAGCTTTGATTTTGAGTCAGAGCAAGCATCGTGCCGCTGGAGGGCAGTGTTGTGTTGTAAAAGTAACCCCGCTAAGGAAAAAAGAACCAAACATGCGGCACCAAACCGCCCTCAGGGAGGGCACCGAATTGATTTTTTGGTCACACGGTCCTACTGCCAAATCGCTTCGCGGTGTCTTGCGATTCACGGCTTTGAACCATCGAAAAATGTGCCTTGCTCCTGCTCGTAAGGCAAAAGACCCAAAAACATAAGCCTGCAAGTAAGCCCTACCCCGAACATCAGCGCAGATTCGGGGTAGGGCTCTTACATTTTACCTATTTTTTGCAAGTGGTTGATGGCAGAAAAGGCAGAAAGATAGCGATACCTTCCGGAACGACACGCCTTCGTGTTCTGCCTTAGTTACTCGGTGCGCAGCATCGATCTGCCTTTGCCAAGGCGGGAAGCGAAGGCTGCATGTTGCCATATAAAATGAGGCAAGCATGCCTTATTGGTGGTGGATGAGAAGCCGCGCCGTTTCCCTTTCATCTATTCTAAAGTTAGGGTCTCACGTTCTACTTCAAATCAGCCCGATTTTTGGACTGACCTACTATTTTACTCACAACCACATCCATCACTATGACGGCCACAATGACGGGGAAGGTTACGCCGAGCGGCGTATCGGCATTGAGAAGATAGCGATAAAGGCCAAAGCCGATGGCCCAAATCAGGAGTTTCAGGACGCTTACACGTTCTTTTTGGTGGTTTTCATGGATAAAAAAGTAATCCGCCAGCATGATGGCCGTCATAGGAGCAAAGACGGAACCGATGAAATAGAGAAAGTCTTCAAAGCGGCTGGCGTCAACGGTGATGGCAAGGAGTGTGCCAAGGGCCGTTGCGATGAGGGCCTGTCCTTTTTCCGAAAGGCATGTTGTCAGGGCCCGGCCGGATACGCCCGCTGAATAAGCGTCAAGGAAGGTTGTCGTGACCGTCGACAAGAGGATAATGACGATGGCCGATACGCCAAGGCCGGCACCGAGCATAATCTTTGCAATGTCACTTTCACCCGTAAAAAGGGCCGCGCCCATACCGATGACAAACATCCAGGAGCTGGCGGCAAAGTAGGTCAGGCAGCTGACGACGGTTGCTTTCACCGGTTTTTCCGCTTCTCGTGTATAGTCCGAAATGACCGGGAGCCAGGAAAGCGGCATGGCGACAGCTAGTTCCACGGCGCCTCCAAAGGTGATGGTGCCGCTTGGCGCCGCGGCAGTGTCAGCGCCAAAGATGGTGCCTGAAAGGACGGCAGTCAAAAGAAAGAGGGCAGTCATGACAAGGACGTTGACCCGTCCAAGGGTTGTCATTCCCATGATAATCCATAGGGCAATGAGGGCGCCAATGATGAGGTCCCAGAGCGCCATTCCCAAAGGCACAATGATTTCGGCGGCTGCTGCCGCACTGACAATCATGACAGCCGTCCAGCCGATGAGCTGAATGACGTTGATGCCGGCAAAGAACCTGGCGCCTTCCTTACCAAAGGAAAAGCTGACCGTTTCCATGGCGCTGCACCGGCTCCGGGCTCCCATGATGCCCGCTCCGAGCATGACGGCACCGCCAATGATATGGCCGATGAAGATGGCCCAGAGGCCCTTTTCCCATCCCAAAGGGGAGAGGAGCATGCCTGTAAGGATTTCCGCAATGGAAATACCGGCACCAAACCAGAGGAGTCCATTTGAAAAAACAGAAGTTTGCTGAGAATCCATGCTTGTATCACGCTGCTTTCTTCATGAAATGATTTCTTATATCTTCAGTATACTATGGGACCTTGTCCCAGACAAGAAAAAGGGCGTGCGAAGAAATCTGCATTCCTTCGCACGCCCTTTGACTTTCTTAGCGTGCTTCCTGCGTCAGTGCTCCCATGATATCGTATGTTTCATGGATATCGGCGCGGCGGACCGTTCCTTTTCCCGCAAGGATGAAGAGCGGATAGCCGGAAAGGACACTTGAAGTCCCTTGGGCATCAAATACGTGGTAGCCTTTATAGGTAAGGTCCAATTTCTCTGCCTTGTCGTAGCAGGCGCTTTGCGCAATCTCCTGGACCTTGGTTTCATAATCTTTTTCTGTCATGGTCATTACCCCCTCGCAAAATCAGCGGCAGGGGAATCACCCTGCCGCGTTTAATATTGTAGTCCTTTTCCTAAAAATTACAAGGCATTTAGCCATCGATATTCTAGATACCCCGTAAGGAGCGTCTTTCTTGCCGTAAAAAAAGACCGCCCTCACAAGAGCGGTCCCAGTTTATTTATTTGATGGTCTTCAGTTCCGTCCAATCCTTGTCATAAAGGGTAATCGCATCGCCGATATCGGTGAGCCATTCGCCCTTATCGATTTCGTCAACAGCCATCTTCAGCATGGGATCGTTGATGAAGTCTTTTTTATGAAGGGAAGTGGCCTTCGTGTTCGGGTCATTGTAGCCAATGTATTCATAGTTTTTGACGCTGACTTCCGGATCGTAGAGGAAGTTGATGAAGGCTTCTGCCAGCTCTTTGTGCTTGGCGCCTTTGGGAATGGCCAGTGTATCGGCCCAAACGGTGGTTCCTTCCTTAGGAATGACAAAGCCGACATCGGGATTGTCATTATGGACAAAGTGGGCATCGCCGGACCACATCATCCCGATCCACGCTTCTTCAGCAATGAATTTCTGCTTGATGGAATCCGTATCGTAAGCAAGGACGTTCGGCGCCAGGGTCTTGAGGTCCTTGAAGGCAATGTCAATCTGGCCCGGATCCGTTGCGTTGTTGGAAAAACCATGTTTCTTGAGGGCCATGCCAATGACTTCACGGCTGTCGTTGAGGAGGATGACGCGTCCCTTGTATACAGGGTTCCACAGATCCTGCCAGCTGGTCGGAGCCGTTTTGACGTATTTCTTGTTGTAGATGATGCCTGTCATACCCCAGGTGTAGACGACGGAATATTCACCATTGGGGTCAAAGGTATTCTTTTTGAGCTTATCCATGACGAATTCCGTATTGGGCATCTTACTCTTGTCGAGTTTTTCCAAAAGGCCCAGTTTTTTCATGGTCGTGACCATGTAGTCCGAAGGCTGGATAACATCATATTGGGCGCCGCCAGCCTGCAGTTTGGCAAGGAGTTCTTCATTATTGGCAAAGACGTCATAGTTGACCTTGCAGTCATATTTTTTCTCGAATTCCTTGATGACTTCAGGATTGAAGTTATCAGCCCAGCTAAAAATGTTGAGGACACGGCCTTCTTCTTTTTTTGTTTCCTTTCCGCCGCCGCAGCCGGCAGCAGCAAGGAGGAAAAGGGCCAAGATGAGGGTAAAAAGGGTGCGGAATTTTTTCATAGCTTACTCCTTTCGGGTATCATGGAGGCTCTTCATCTGCAAAAGCTGGCTTACGACCACAAGGGAAACCGTGACCAGCATCATACAGGTGGAAAGGGCGTTGATCTGCGGGGAAATGCCCCGTTTAACCATGGCATAGATGTAAAGGGGCAGGGTCGTCGAATCAGGGCCCGCCACAAAGAAGCTGATGACAAAGTCATCGATGGAAAGGGTAAAGGCCATGAGGGCCCCGGCGATGATGCCTGGCGCAATCATGGGAAGCGTTACATAGCGGAAGGTCTGCAGCGGCGTCGCGTAAAGGTCGCTGGCGGCCTCTTCGATATCCTGCCGGCTTCCTTCCAGACGGGCTCCGACGGTGATGATGACAAAGGACAGGCAGAACGTGATGTGCGCCACAATCAGGGTCGGTTTCCCAAGGGAAAGACCGAGCTGGGAAAAAAGAATCAAAAGCGACAGCCCCATGACGATTTCCGGGATGAGGATCGGAAGGTAGAGCAGACTGTTGAGAACGGTTTTCGAACGGTATTGGTAGCGATGGAGGGCAATGGCAGCGAAGGTTCCCATGATCGTTGTCACGACCGTTGTAATGGAAGCGATGAGCAGGGAATTGGTCAGGGCCTCAAGGACACGGTCATTGCTGAGCAGGGACGCATACCATTTGAGCGTAAAGCCGGCCCAGACGGCATTGATGCGGGAATCGTTGAAGGAATAGAGGGTAAGGATAAATAGCGGCAGGTACAAAAAGGCCAGGATGGCCAAGGTGTAGGCCACAAGGAGCGTACTACGCCAGGTTTTTTGCATGCTGGGCGCCTCCTTTCTGGGCCTGAAGGGCCTTGTAGTACAAAAGGATCATCAACAGGGCCAAAAATGCCAGGATGATTGAAAGGGCACTGCCAAAGGGCCAATCGCGTGCAGCAAGGAACTGGTTCTGGATGATGTTGCCCATGAGCGCGCTTTTGGCGCCGCCCATGATATCCGGAACGACGAACATCCCCAACGAAGAAATGAAGACGAGGATGGAACCTGCGGCTACACCGGGCATGGTAAGGGGCAGGGTCACCTTGCGGAAGGCCACGCTGGGCGGGGCACCAAGATCGCTGGCTGCTTCCAGGAGCCTTTTATCCATCTGTTCCAGGGAAACATAGATGGGAAGCACCATAAAAGGAAGCAAGGCGTAGACCATGCCCAGAAGGACGGCTGCGTCATTATAGAGCAGGTTGAGCGGCTTTTCAATGAATCCCATGTAGAGGAGGAACGTATTGACAAGTCCTTGGGAACGCAGGATGATGACCCACGCAAAGGAGCGGATCAGGAAGTTGATCCAAAAAGGAATCATGACGAGGATGATGCCCGCCTGCTGCCACTTTTTGGGCAGGATCATAGCAATGGTGTAGGCTACGGGGTAGCCCATGGCAAAAGTAAGGAGCGTTGTCACGAAGGCCGTGACGAGGGTCGATGCAAAAATCGTCAGGTACAGAGGCTCGAAAAAGCGAGTGTAGTTTGCGAGCGTCCAGCTAAAGACGACTTGCCCGTAGGCGGTACGGGACGCAAAGGACACGACCACGACGATAAGGAGGGGCAGGGCAAAAAAGAGGGTCAGCCATCCCATGGCCGGGACGACAAGGAGCTTTCCCCGCTTCATTTTATCACCTTCACGGCTTCTTCGGCGTTCCATCTGATGCCAACGCGGTCGTCCGCCTTCCACCGTTTCTTGTCATCATAATATTGGTAGGCTGTCACCATTTGGTTGGTGTTGTCCAGCCGGATAAAGACCTTATCAAAAGTCCCCGTAAACAGCAGTTCCACAACGGATCCATAATAGAAAGGTTCCTTGGGCGTTCCTTCAAGGTCCTCGCTTTCCTTGGAGACCTCGATGAACTGGGGCCTTACGGCAAGGACGTGGTCCTCATCGCCTTCAATGTCAAAGAAGTTGTTTTCACCAATAAAGCCTGCGGCAAACTGGCTCTTGGGATATTGGTAGATGGCCGCAGGCGGGTCGTCCTGCTCAATGCGGCCGTCCTTTACGATGATGACCCGATCACTCATGGTGAGGGCTTCTTCCTGATCGTGCGTAACATAGATGAAAGTGATGCCAAGCCCGCGCTGGAGATTCTTCAGTTCAAGCTGCATCTTTTTGCGCAGTTTATAGTCAAGGGCACCCAGCGGTTCGTCAAGAAGCAGCACCTTAGGGTTATTGACGACGGCTCTGGCAATGGCTACGCGCTGCTGCTGGCCGCCGCTCATCTGCTGCGGTTTGCGGTAGCGGAGGTTTTCCAGCTGCGTGAGGTAGAGCACTTGATCGATGCGCTTATCCTGTTCCTCCTTGGGCACCTTTTTCATCATGAGGCCAAAGCGAATATTGTCTTCAACCGTCATATGCGGGAAGAGGGCATAGTGCTGGAACACCATGTTGACATTCCTTTTATAGGGCGCAAGGGAGGTCACGTCCTCGTCATCCAAATAAATATGACCAGTCGTCGGATGCTCAAGGCCGGCAATCATGCGGAGGATGGTCGTCTTGCCGCAGCCCGAAGGGCCGAGGAGGGTGACAAATTCTCCGTCGCCAATGGTAAGGTCCAAGGTAGGGATGATGGTATTTTGTTCAAATTCCTTGGTAATGCCTACCAGTCGGATCATCTCTTTCATCTTTGTTGTGTCACAACCTTTCTCTATCAGTGGATTTTCGCAAGAAAAGCGCTGATTTGGCTAAAAATCAGCGGTCATGCAAATTTTTAAGGATGTCTTACCATTATATAGCATAGGCGGGATTTGTACAAAGATTTTTGCGGAAAAAGGCCGTGATTTTTGAAAAAGAGGGAAAAAAGCACGAATTTTTTGTGAAACAGTCGATGGAGCCCCGAAAAATGCCCCCAGAGACCATGAGAAAAGGGTATAATAAGAGCATCAAAAGAATGATTCCATAAAGAAGGGCACCTGCCGGAAAGCAGGGGAAAGGAGCTGCCATGACCGCACTTGAAACCTTGGGACTTCCCCGGGATCTTATTGAATTTATCTTTGAAGCTGCCCATATTCAGCGCTGGAACGATCATATCCGGCCCCAGGGCTTTACGGAACTGGATAAGCAGGCCCATAAAATGATGATCATGTACGTTCTTGCCCGCTGTGAAGAACAGGATCATGGAGCGCGTCTTGATTGGGAAGTCCTTGTTGAAGGCGGCATCTTTGAATTTTTGCACCGCGTCGTCCTGACGGACATCAAGCCGCCCATCTACCATGAACTCATGCGTGAAAAGGGCCCTCTTCTCAATAAGTGGGTCTACCGGGAACTGGAGCAGCGCATTCCTTCCTTAAAAGGCAGTCACTTCATGAAAAAAATGCGCCATTATTATGATGAAAAGGATCATAGCCTTGAAAAGCAGATCCTCCGCGCTGCCCACTATCTTGCCACGGAATGGGAGTTCCGCATCATCTACCATATGAATGAAGGCATCTTTGGCGTTGAAGAGATCAAAAGCACCATTCGGGATGAACTGGAAGAGCATTATAACCTTGCCGGCGTCCAGAAGATTGCCATGGAAGGAAAGACCCGCAAATTCGTCGACCTCATTGGCAAACTGCGGTTCCAAAAGCGCTGGAGCCAGTCGCCCCGCGTACCTGAGACTTCCGTCATGGGGCATGTGTTGGTGGTGGCCATCATGGGTTATTTCTGTGCCCGCAAGCTGGGGGCCTGCCGCAGCCGTGTCGTCAATGACTTTTTGGGTGGACTTTGGCATGACCTGCCCGAAGTCCTTACGCGGGATATCATTTCGCCCATCAAACGGTCCATCGAAGGCCTTGATGACCTGATCAAGGAAATCGAGAACCGGCAGATGAAGGAAATCCTCCTGCCCCTCCTGCCTGACAGCTGGCATGGCGACATCATGAACTTCACCATGCATGAATTCCAGAACCGGATCCGCAAAGAGGGGCGTGTGGTGCTCCTTACGGGGGACATTCCCGAGGCCTACAACCAAGACCGCTATGAACCCATTGACGGAGCCATGCTCAAGGGCTGCGACCACTTGGCGGCCTTTATGGAAGCGTTTTTGAGCATCCAGTGCGGCATCACCTCGAGTCATTTAGCCGGCGTCATCAAGGCCCTGCCCAAGCAATATGAGGGAAAAATTATTGCTGGCATTCCTTTTGACAAGGTCTACGAACAATTTACAAATACAATGAAAAGCTAGGCTGTGCCTAGCTTTTTCGATGTAGAAAAACAAATTGTATACAAAATACAAAAAAATACTCTGTCAACTCTGAATTGTGCTATAATGTGCTCGTAAGGGTTCATTAGATACTATTTTTTAGGAGGCGCTACAAATGAGTTTATTTGAAATGGCACAAATCCCTATGGCTGAAGCTTCCAAGCTGATCAACTTGGATCCCAACATCGAAAAGATCATCTCCAACCCGGAACGCACGGTTGAAGTCAGCATCCCTGTAAAGATGGATGATGGTCACGTTGAAGTATTCACTGGCTATCGTTCCTGCAACAGCACGGTGCTTGGCCCGGGCAAAGGCGGCGTTCGTTTCCATCAGAACGTTTCCATGGATGAAGTAAAGACGCTGGGCTTCTGGATGACCACGAAATGCGCAATTGCTGGTCTGCCTTACGGCGGCGGCAAAGGCGGCGTCATCGTTGATCCTCGCAAGCTCTCCAAAGGCGAACTCGAAAGACTGACCCGTGGCTACATCGACAAGATTGCTCCGGTTATCGGCGAAAAGATGGATATTCCTGCTCCTGACGTTAACACCAACGCTCAGATCATGGCTTGGATGACCGATGAATTCTCCATCATCAAAGGCCAGTTCGAACCGGGTGTTATCACTGGTAAAGCTGTTTGCATGGGCGGCTCCCTTGGCCGTACCTCCGCTACCGGCCGTGGCGTTATCACCGCTACGCTGGAACTGCTGAAACGCCACAACATCAAACCGGAAGATGCAACCATCGCTATCCAGGGCTTCGGCAACGTTGGTTCCTGGACTGCTAAATGCGCAGCCGATAAAGGCCTGAAGATTGTTGCCCTGTCCGATATCTCCGGCGGTATCTATGATGCCAACGGCCTGGATCCGTACAAAGTTGAAGAATATGCCAAAGCTCATGACGGCCTGATCAAAGGCTATCCTGGTGCTACCGCTATCAGCGGCGACGAAGTTCTTCTCCAGGATGTTGATGTTCTGATTCCGGCTGCTCTGGAACTCCAGATCACTGAAAAGAACGCTGACAAGATCAAAGCTAAGATGATCGTCGAAGCTGCTAACGGCCCGACCGATGATAAAGCTGATGTCATCCTCCATAAGAGAGGCATCGAAGTTGTTCCTGACGTTCTCGCTAACGGCGGCGGCGTAACTGTTTCCTACTTCGAATGGGTACAGAACCTCTACAGATACTTCTGGACCGAAGAAGAAGTTGTTGACAGACAGGAACAGATGATGGTCAAAGCTTTCGCAAACGTTTACGATGCTGCTAAGAAGTACAACACCACCATGCGTGTAGGTGCTTACATCGTAGCTATCGGCACGATTGCTGAAGCCCTCAAACTGAGAAAAGGCCTTTAATCTAAGAACCCACAACGGTTCGTGTTTGTGAAACACGATAACAAAAGAGGCGCCACTTCGGTGGCGCCTCTTTTATTTTGTGTGGCGGCAGAAGATTCCTTCCCCTTAGAGGGGAGGGGTCACGGAAATTTCTCCCCTCATCGAGAGATGACAAAAATCCCCAGTAAGGAATGATGAGAGATTCATTACTGGGGATTTTTTATTTTTCCTCTGAAAGCAGGGCTTGGTATTTCTTACCCCATGTTTCCATGGCTAGAATAATCGGCTCCATGGACTTCCCAATGGGACTTAGGGCATATTCTACACGGGGCGGGATCTCGGGATAGACCGTGCGGGTGATGATGCCGTCTTTTTCCAGGCTGCGGAGGGAATCGGTCAGGACTTTCTGGCTGATTCCGTCAAGGTCTTGTTTGAGCTCGTTGAATCGCCAGGAACGGATTCGTAGGTTGCGGAGGATGAGCAGTTTCCATTTACTGCCAATGAGAGATACGGTCGTTGCAACGGGGCAGGCTGGCAATTCTTCTTTGGTCCGCATGGCAAGGGCTCCTTCCTTATGCTTTATTGATGCTTACTTTTTCATTACAAGCGGAGACGCAAGAGAGTACAAGACAGTCACCAAAAGGTGACCTAGGTTATAAAAAGGTGCGTACTTGTTGGAAAAAAGCCCTCTTTATTATGCAGAACGGCATTCGTCGTCTCTAAGGCGAAACACGAAGGCAAAAGACTGTACACTAAAAGTACAAAATCCTTGGCAGCAAAAAATAGTTTTGTCCTTAAAAGCCGAAACGAGCAATCTGCGAGGAGAGGCACCCTGTCGGGTCTTTCGCCTCTGAGCTCGATTTCTCCGAAATCGATCCGCCCCGCCTTGGCAAGGCGGAACGGCATTCGCCGTCTCTAAGGCAAAACACGAAGGCAAAAGGCTGTACACCAAAAGTACAAAATCCTTGGCAGCAAAAAATAGTTTTGTCCTTAAAAGCCGAAACGGGCAATCTGCGAGGAGAGGCGACGCGTCCGGTCTTTTACCTTAGAGATCGATTTCTCCGAAATCGATCCGCCCCACCAGGGCGGGGGACCGAAAGCCGCATGTTGCCTCATTCCAATGAGGCAAGCGTGCCCTTTCGGTGGTGGATGAGGACGCGAAGCAGACGTTTCCTTGCGAGCGGCTAGCGAGGCATATCCGCCCGGAGTTTCGAAGGACGCTTTTGGAGCGAAGCGGAAGTCCGAGAAACATGTTTGAGGGCGGATTAAGTTCGGACCCGTTCCCCCGCAGGGGGCGGTTGGGGTCCGGCGTTACAGGTACCTATGTAGGCCTAAAAGGCCCGAGGGAACCCCCCTTAACGCGCGGCGCCAAACCGCCCTTTGGGAGGGCGCCGAATTGATTTTTCGATAACACGGTTCTGCGGTCTGCCTAGCGCAGAAAACTGCGCTTACGGACAGCCTTGAACCATCGAAAAATGTTCCTCGCTACCGCTCGTAGGGAGACGTCGGGCACAAACCGCCCTCCTCATCCACCACCCACCAAGCCTGCTTGGTGGATACCCCCGCCCTGGTGGGGCGGAACGGCTTTCGCCGTCTCTAAGGCGAAACACGAAGGCAAAAGACTGTACACCTGAAGCACAAAATCCTTGGCAGCAGAAAATAGTTTTGTCCTTAAAAGTCGAAACGAGCAATCTGCGAGGAGAGGCACCCTGTCGGGTCTTTTGCCTCTGAGCTCGATTTCTCCGAAATCGATCCGCCCCGCCTTGGTAAGGCGGAACGACATTCGCCGTCTCTAAGGCAAAAGATAAAACCAGATAGTGCTAACAAGAAGAAACCGTTTCCTGCTTTCGTGCTGCGAAAAATCGTTAGGCTAAATCAAATCAAAAATATTGCCATCCCCAAAAAAAGCCGTAAACCGAATTCGTGTCTTGATTCGGTTTGCGGTTCTCTTTTTATGTTGAGTCTTTTGCCTTAGTACTCGATGCGAAGCATCATTCCTAAAGAAACAGCGCCAAACCGAACCTTTGATACGCGTTCGGTTTGGCGCTGTTTGGTTTATTCTTTATAGCCTGACAGCCAGAGCCGAAGGCTCGAGACAGCATTCGTCCGTGAGGACGAATAGACAGCTTGACAGCCTTCATAGCATCACAGCTTCACAGCTCCCTTACATCAGCTGTTTACTCAATCACCTTTCTCACAATCTCCTTAATAAACTCAAACATGCGCATAGTGGAGGGAATGCTGAGCCACTCTTCCGGCGAATGGAGGTTGCCGGCGTCAGGACCGATGGAGATGCAGTCAAGATCCGGGCGCTTTTGAAGGAAGAAGCCGCATTCAAGACCGACATGGACAGGCGTTGCGGCAAGTTCCCTATGAAAGACTTCTGCGTACGTCTTTGTTACAAGGTCCTTGATCTTGGAATCCGGGTGATTGGGCCAGCCGGGATAGACGGCGTAGACGGCAAGTTTACCGCCAAGAAGTTCAATCAAGGTATCGAACCGGTATTTGACAACGTCGCGCTGGGAATCAAAGGAGGAGCGGACTTCCGATTCTGTTGTAAAAAGACCTTTCTTGAGGTCCAGATCTGCTTTCCCCGTATTGATGGAGGTCTGTACGACACCAGGAACCTCCCCGTTCATTTCCATGACCCCTTGGGGCATGAGAATCAGGAACTGGATGAGGGCCTTGGTCTCCTTGACGGAAAGGACCGCTTCGATTTCATCCGCAGCGACTGGGGTCTTGGTGAAAAAGAGCCGAGGATTGGCGCCCTTATATTCTGCCGTAAGGGCCTTTTCCATGGTTTCCATAAGGGCCAGGAACCCATCCGTAACATGGGCCGGAACCCCGATGACGGCACTTGCTTCGCGGGCAATGGCCAGACGGAAGACCCCGCCAGTCAAGCCTGCAAGCTGGATAGGAATGGCTCGGCGGGCTGCAAAAAGCATCCGGGAAAGGAGGCGAATAGCGCTTCCCCGTCCGCGGTGGATATCTTCCCCAGAGTGGCCGCCCATCATGCCGCCAACTCCAATCTTGAAATAGGTCAGGTTCTTACCAGGTTTTTCCGGTATGACGGGCCTTTCGTAGTGGATCCCGTAGCCGCCGGCGCTTCCCGTAGTGGCATGGTTTTCCCGGGCATTATCGATATTGATGAGTTGGTGGGCATGGAACCAATCAATATCTGCTGCCGCGGCCCCGCTGAAATCCTCTTCTTCTGCTGTCGTGAAAAGAACTTCGATTTCCGGATGGGCCTGGGTTTCATCGTCTAGGAGAGCCATGGCAAGGGCCACGCCAATGCCGTCATCAGCACCCAAGGTCGTCCGGCCGCCCGTTGTGAGGCGGTCCCCCTCAAGGGCAAGGGTGAGCGGATCTTTATCGAAGTTATGGATAACGCCCGGTGCGGCCACGCAGACCATGTCCAGATGGGCTTGAAAGAGCAGGGCCGGTTTTGCTTCATAGCCCGGTGTGGCTGGTTTCCGAATATATAGATTATGATGGGTATCCTGCCAGCTCATCCATTTCTCGTGTCGTTTGGCCCACGTGTAGATTGCGTTGCTCAGGGCTTTTTCCTTAAAGGTAGCATGGGGAATTTCACAAAGCCAAAGAAAATAGGAAAAAACAGGATGCTGGTTCAATTCTTCAAGTGTTCTTGGTACTGCCATGGCAAAGACCCTCCTCTTTGGTATCATTGTTCTCATTGTAGCATATCCCTTTGAGGTTGTCACAAGGACTTCTCCATAATCGTGATTTGTAAAGAGCTGACCTTATTTTTTGCGAATCATTAGACAGTTTTGCTCCGGTAGTGTCCACTGGGTAACAACCATTATTCAAGCAATGATAAACATGATTAGATTTCTCCAATTTGGCTTAACACATACATGATTTGTAGTATAATAGCAACATGCATTGAAATACATCTGCTTCAGGTCGTATTGGGAGTTATGGTGGGGAGGCCTAGCGGATGATAGGGAATCTTAAGTTAAGGAGTTGCATGATTAATATGGATACTGAAAAAGATTATGGGGAGGCTCATCTGAACCCCTTGCAGCGCCAGAACATGAGAATCTTTATCGAAGCTACGAAAAGTCTCATGGATTCGGTCGGAGAAGAAGGGCTTTCCATCCGTAAGATTGCCGCAAAGGCTGGTTACAACAGTGCGACAATCTACAACTACTTCCAAGACTTGGATGAGCTGATGCTCTTTGGTTCCGTGAGCTTTTTTCGCGATGTTTTCCAAAAGGTCCTGGAAGGACGTACGGACGACATGACGTGGAAGGACCGCTATATTTATTTTTTCCGCAGCCTTGCCAGTGTGAGCTTTAGAAAGCCAAAGGCCTTCTATAATATGTTCTATGGTCCCCACAGTGAAGAGCTGGGACGTATTATGCGGGTCTATTTTAACCAGCTCTATCCCGAAGAGCTCAATGGCATTGATGCCGGTTTTGCCCAGGTGATGCGCGAGGGAATCCTCGTGAATAAGTACCGTCTGCTTTTTACCAATCTGCTGCGGGAAGAAAACTATACGGAAGAAGTTGAAGAAATTACACCCGTGCTCTTAAATTCTCTCTATCATACATTCCTTCACGAAGCCATCAAGCGGGGGAAGGATTTTGATGTGGAACAAAAGGCCGCGTATTTCGTGAACCTGGTAAAGACTATCCTTGATGGGTCCGTTATTATTTCCAATTATCAAAAGGAGCATGACTGACCTGGCTGTACTGCAAGATGGTTCTTGCAGTACTTTTTTGATGGACAAAATCAATCTGAAATACAGTGGATGATGAGCCTTTCAGTGCACGGCCGATGAAGGCAAGGCTGCCTCCAGTCAATCAATCAGCGTAAATAGGCCCATCCGGTTCAAGAAAACCGGATGGGCCTATTTGTTTGAATCGATGATTTCACGGCGCCCTTTATCAGATGAGTGCCCGGCGCCACGTACCCTGATGCCAGCGCCCGAAGAAAACGAGACCGTGGCTGCATTCATCAAGGGCCATGGCGACCCAGATGCCGACAAGTCCCCGGAGAAGATGGACACCGAAGGACCAGCCGCCCAAAACGGATACGGATCAGATAGAAAGGATGTTCGTATCCTATCGCGATAGAAGGCAGGATTCAAGGGATGAAGGAAGGATGCGAATACGGAAAATATTCGGATGGTTTTTACAGGCAATCGCGACCTTGGGTTAAAATGCCTTTCGTGGGATTATTCCTTGATTTTAGCATGCTGACCTTTGCCCAAGGTTTCTAAAAGAAGGCTTAACTTTCTTCATCCTATAGGCGCATACAAAGTCTCCCTCCTCGTTTCTTACCCCAATCGGGCCAAAGAGTTTATTTGGAGCCTGCAGAAACTGATTTTTTATATAGATATTACGACACCATCTGGAGCACCACGCCTTCGTATTTTCCAATGCATCGATTCGCATGTATAAGGGTGAATGAAGTTCAACGCCAAGTACCGTAGGGACATGGTTGGGTGTTGACCCTTTGGCTTTTTTTATTTCCATTTGCTTTTTGCGAATTTTGGTCAGATGGGTCCAATTGTGAGGAGACTCTGCTTCCACTGACAAAATCCCACAGTCACAGTTTTCTGCGCGTCCATGATTCCACTAATAAAACGATAAAATCCTAGGAGAGACGTATGTCGGCATTCTTTTGGCATCTTAAAAATGAGATTGTGATACGTACTATTTTATGATGCACCATGCCTTCATTGCCACCTCATGAATCGTAAAAAGGCAATGCAGGCAACTCATGATGATAATCGGCACGATTTTTGCGCCGGGTAATAAGAAACCTATCGCACGGTCCTACGCACCGCCCTAAGCCCCTGCATAACATATCGTAACAGGGCACTGGGCCATCAACTTGGCAAAATTTGCGCGCCAAGTAACCGGTTTCTGATCTCCTTCGCCAGGGCCTGCATCTTCTTTTCCTTGAATCTTGTCCCGAGGTAGGCAATGCCGATGCGGCGCTGGGCGTTTTTTGAGGCGAGGGGGTAGAAGCGGACGTTGCTGTCTTTTTTTGTCAGTACAGGCAGCAGGGTAGAGGGCAGGAAGGCGACGCCGTAGTTATGGCTTACGAGGGAGTAGACAGTATCAAGGTTGTCCGATTCATAGATGGCTTTGGGGAAAAAGTCATATTCTCGGCAGAGGCGCTGCGTCAGGTCGTGGAACTTGAGGCCTTTGCGGAGCATGATAAAGGGAAGGTCCCGAAAGGGGGCAAGGTTGAGGCTCTTCCCGTCCCATGCGTGCTTAATGAGGGCAGCCGCGTCCTTATTTTCTGCTGCATGGGCAAAATAGACTTCTTCCTCATAGATTGGAATGAAGTTGATGTCCTCATGATGAATGGGTTCTGGGAAAAAGCCCATGTCAAGGTGCCCTTTGAGGATCTCTTCTTCAAGATGGTCACTGGACCCTTCGATGATTTCCACATGGTGGTCCGAGGCCGTACTGCGCAGGACGTCGAGCATGGGCACAAGGAGGTATTTACCATAAAACTGGGAGGCTCCGACGGTGATGCCTTCTTTTTTACCCCAGCGGTAAGCTACCATCTCCTTTTCAAGGTCGCTGATGGCAGCAAGGACGGCACGGCCTTTTGTTACGAAGGTAACGCCAGCTGGCGTGAGTTTCAGGCCCTGCGAGCCGCGCAGAAAAAGGGCGCAGCCCAAGCGGTCCTCGACGCGCCGTACGTACTGGCTAAGGGCAGGCTGGCTGACGGAAAGGTATTTGGCTGCTTCGGAAAAGCTGCCCTTTTCACTGATGACAATGACATACTGCAGTTCCCGGCTGTCCATGAAGTCACCTCTTCTATAATATCATATTATAGATATATCATAAGCAAATATTATACGAAAGGCAAGCACTATGATAGGATATTTTCAGAATCCTTTGATATTGATTGCTTAAGAAAGGGGAGCTTCATGATGAAAGAAAATGTAGCGCGTAAATTGATCCGCCGCCATTTGGCTGCACCCAGTGACATGATCCCAGGCAGTGAAATCAGCCTGATCGTTGACCATACCCTCACCCATGACATCAATGCCGTCATGGCTTATCTGGCCTTTGAGGCCCTTGATGTGCCCCGCGTCAAGACGAAACTATCCGTAAGCTACATTGACCATAACCTGCTGCAGATCGATAACAAGACGCCGGACGACCATATTTATCTCCAGACCCTTGCTAAAAAATACGGCCTTGTCCTTTCCAAAGCGGGCAATGGCATCTGCCACACCCTGCACTGCAGCCGTTTTGCCAAACCGGGCCTGCTTCTTTTGGGCGGCGACAGCCATACGCCAAGCTGCGGTGCCGTGGGCATGCTTTCCATCGGTGTAGGTGGGATGGATATTGCCACCGCTCTTGCCGGCTTTCCTTATGTCCTGAAGATGCCTCAAATTGTCAAGGTGAACCTGACGGGCCATCTGCGTGCCGGAGTAGCGGCAAAGGATATCGTCCTTGAAATGCTGCGCCGCGTTTCCGTCAAGGGCGGCACGGGAAAGCTCTTCGAATATGTAGGTGACGGGGCAAAAACCCTTTCCGTACCGGAACGCATGACCATCACCAATATGGGCGCTGAAATGAATGCCACGACGTCCCTTTTCCCAGCTGATGACGTGGTCCGTGACTATCTGAGGGCCCAAGGAAGGGAAGGGGACTTTGAAGAAATCCTGCCTGATGAAGGCTGCTCGTATGATGAGGAAATCGATATTGACCTGTCGGCCTTGGAGCCGCTCATTGCCCTGCCGCATCTGCCCGATCACGTCGTACCCGTTAAAGAGGCACCGAAAGTGCCCGTCAACCAGGTCTTTATTGGCAGCTGCACCAATGGTTCTTACAGCGACTTCAAAAAAGCCGCGGCTGTTCTTAAGGGACACCAGGTGGCAGAAAGCGTGAGCCTTGTCTGCGGCATCAGCTCCCGCCAGATTTACCTCAAACTCATGGAAGACGGCGTGATCGGAGACCTCCTGAATGCCGGCGCCCGTGTCTTGGAGCTTGCCTGCGGTCCCTGCTGCGGCATTGGCTGCGCCCCCAATTCCAAGGGGGTTTCTGTTCGTACGTCCAACCGCAACTTCAAAGGCCGCAGTTCCACACCTGACGCATCCCTTTATCTTGTAAGCCCTGAAACGGCGGCTGCGACGGCCATCAAAAGGGTCTTTGCGACAGCTGACGAAGTCATGGACGATGTGTCCGTTCTTGCTTCCATCAAGGAGCCTGATGCGTATCCTGTAAACGACAGCCTGTTCCTCCAGCCGGCGCCGGAAGGAAATGACGTGACAATCGTCCGTGGCCCCAACATCAAGCCGCTTCCCGTGGCCGATCCCCCGGAAGATACGCTCACGGCCCGCGTCAGTCTGAAAGCCCGCGACAACGTATCGACCGACGATATTACGCCGGCAAGTGCCGAGTTTTCCTCCATGCGCTCCAACATGCCCGCCATGGCCCAGTACGCCTACTGCCGGTATGATCCGGACTTTGCCAAACGGGCCCAGACCATGAAAAAGAGCTTCATCATTGGCGGCAGCAACTATGGACAGGGCTCGAGCCGCGAACACGCGGCCATTACGCCCATGTACCTTGGCGTCAAGATGATCATTACGAAGGGCTTTGCCCGCATCCATAAGAACAACCTCATCAATCATGGTGTCATTCCTGCTGTCTTTGCCGATTCGTCCGACTATGACAAGATTGACCAGGAAGACGAACTTTCCATCGAAAACCTGCGGGAATCCTTGAAAAACCGTGAATTTATCGTGACGGACGAAACGAAGGGCTTTACCTTCAAGGCAAGACTCGAAGTGAGCGACCTTGAAGCTGATATCCTTCTTGCCGGCGGGAAACTGCGCTATACGAAAAAACGATTGGCTGAAGCGTAGGAAAGGGGGACACACCATGTTTGCTTATGTAGGTTGCAGAACGACGAAAAAACGCAATGCCCGGGGAAAAGGCATTTCCTGCTACGAGATCAATGATAAGGGCGATTGGACGCTCAAAAGCATTACGAAGATCCTGGAAAATCCGTCCTTTCTCGCTTTTGACCGGACAACATCCTTTCTCTATACGGTGCATGGCGATGATAACGATGTGAGTGCTTTCAAGGTTGAAAATGACGGCAGCCTGACCTTCCTCAATACGGTCCGCGCCGAAGGCCGGAACCCTGTCTATATTACGCCAAGCCTCAACAACAAGTTCCTTTTTGTGGCGACCCTCCAAGGCGGAGCCGTGGCAAGCCTGCCCATCCTGCCTGATGGGAAACTGGGCGCTGCCGTTTATGTAGAGCATCTTGAAGGCCTTGACGAAAACGGCGTGTCCCATGCCCATGAATGCCTCCTTGACCATACGGGGAAGTTCCTCCTTGTTCCTACGCAGGGACGCAAGATTGGCTATGAACGGGTATGGGTCCTGCGCGTCAACGACGAAACGGGCAAGCTGACCCGCGTTCATATCGAAGATGCCCGCACCTATGACGAGCCGCGCCACATTGACCTGACGCCGGACAATAAACGGGCCTATTTGGTGAACGAAAAAGGCAACAGCATGCGCTACTTTACCTTTGACGATACAACGGGCGTCCTTACGCCCCATCAGGTGACGCCGACCCTGCCCGAAGACTATGTGGGCCAGGGCCAGGCAAGCGCCAGTCTCGTTCACCCAAGTGGCCGCTTTGTCTACGCTTCTAACCGGATCCATGAGAGCATCGCTGTCTATGGCATCGAAGAACCGAGCGGCTTTTTGCGCAGCCGCCAGTTCATTTCCTGCGAAGGCAAGACGCCGCGCTTTATGACCTTCAGTCCTGACGCGACAGAACTTGTTGTGGCAAACGAAGACAGCGACACGCTGAAGTTCTTTGCCATCGATCCCGTAACGGGCCGTCTCACCTATACTGGCAAAACGGTTCATACGGAAAGCCCGACGAGCATCGTCTTTAAGTGAGGTGAAGGCATATGGATCTAGGTGTCATTTCCCTTGTACTGCTTCTTTTGGCGATCATCCTCGGTTTTTTCCGCAAGACCAATGTCGGTCTCGTATCCCTCCTTTTTGCCCTCATCCTGGGGCGCCTTGCGGGCATGAACGATGCGTCCATCCTGAAAGGCTTCAATCCGAACCTTTTCATCAAGCTCATGGGCGTCACCTTTCTTTTCAGCGTTCTTACTGTGAACGGGACGATTACCCTGCTTGCAAAGAAAATCGTCTCCCTGGCAGGAAGAAACAATTTCCTTATTCCCATCCTGATCTACCTCATGGGGGCGGGGCTTACCATGTGCGGCCCTGGATCCATCCCGGTCCTTGCCATCATGCCGGCTTTTGCCATTCCCATTGCGAAAGCCCATGGCTATAACCCCCTTATGCTTTCCATCATCGGCTGCTGCGGCTGCTTTTCAGGCCGCATGACCACCCTTACGCCTGAAGGGATCCTCACCTATGAGCTCCTTACAAAAGCGGGCGTCGACGTGGCCCAAGCTGTCCGTCCCGTTTTTGTGAACCAGGTGATTTCGGGCCTTCTTCTTGCGGTGATCTGCTTTGTATACTATAAAGGCTGGCGCGTCACGGTGCCGGAGGAAGCAGAAGATGGGGAGCAGGAATCCTTTAGCAAAAAGCAGCTCCTGTCCCTTTCGGGCCTTGTCGTCATGAGCATCCTGGTTGTCCTTTTTAAGTTCAATATCGGTCTGGTCTCCTTTGCCGTGGCGGCGGTCCTTCTTATGTTTCATTGCGCTAGCGAAAGTAAGAGCTTTAAAGGCGTGCCCTGGGGCGTTCTTATCATGGTTTCCGGCGTCAGTACCCTTATGAGCATCGTCATCAAGACCGGCGGAATCAAACTGCTGACCCTTGCCCTGTCGTCTCTCATGACGCCCTTTACAGGAAGCGCCATCATGGGAGCTACGGCTGGTATTATGAGCCTCTTTTCGTCCGGCCTCGGCGTTGTCTTCCCGACCCTGCTTCCCACCGTCTCGAGCGTGGCGGAAACCGTGGGCGGCCTGAACCCGATTGAACTGGGATCCCTTGTTGTCATTGGCGGCACCATTACAGGCCTTTCTCCGGTCTCTACAACAGGGGGCATGATCATGGCCCTGCTCATGGCTGACGAACAGGACAATCAGGAAAAGGAACAAAAAATCTTCCTTTCCCTCGTCTTCTGGGGCCTTGCGGCGTTGGTGCTGGTTTTTGTGTTGGCCCTTGTTGGTGTGTATCGGGTGGCGTTGTAGTTTTGGTCGGAGCAAGGATCGCTCCGACTTGATGTAGGTACGTGTCATCATTGGCTTTTAAAAGATTGCTCTGATGCCAATGATGGCATGCCCTGCCGCAAGAAGATACGCACCACAATTGCATCGTTAAGACGCCCGAAATATGCCTTCGTTCCTTTTGGGCTGAGTAAAAAATAAATAAAAGAGCCATAGTTTTACTCTATATCATGTTCATAATTATCTATTATACAAAATGCCTGCCCTGTGGTAGAATTTGAAACGTAGCGATCCTCAATCACAGGAAACCAAAGGGTTTGCAGATTGAAATCCTAATAACAACCTCTAACACCCATACAATAAGAAGCCTGGAAACTGACAGGGACAGTTTCCAGGCTTCTTATTGTTATGTGATTGGAGCGTTACCCGCGTCCCAGGACATGTTCCCGGTCCCGTTCAATGAAGGCTTTCATTTGCTGATGGTTTGCTTCAATCTTGATCCGCATGGCCTTCGCCACTTTCTGGATAAAGGAATCGTTTTCCTGATCCCTGCTGCAGTAAAAGCCAAATGTCCGCGTTGCGGACGGTGTCAGGAGCGGAAAGAAAAGAACCCGGTTTTCTTTTTCGGACAGATTCGTGAGGGGTGTCAGGGAAAGGATGGCCACTCCATAATTGTGATTCACTAAGGAATAGAGCGTATCCAGGGTCTCTGATTCGCAGATGGGGCGGGGGAGGAACCCAAAACTTTGACAGATGTGGAACGTCAGGTCCCTCAATTTGGCCCCTTTTGTATGAAGGACGAAAGGAAAGTCCCGAAAAGCGGCTAAGTCAAGGAATTTGCCGCTCCAAGCGGATTTTAGGATTTCGACCGCTTTTTTGTTGTCCCGCGATACGGCAAAGTAGAGCGGATCCTGGCAGAGGGGAACGAAAGCCACATCACTGCGCGCCGGCGGTCCCGGAAAGATTCCGAAGGAAATGCGCCCTTCAAGGATTTCCTTTTCAAGGAGCGTGGAAATCCCGTCGACAAACGCCACGTCGGAATCAGGCCGCAGCTTATGGACAATCTTGATGATGGCCGGCACAAAGGATTTTGAATAGGACTGGGAAATGCCGACACGGATCATGGAGCGGTTCCGTTCTTTGGCAAGGTGCAGCGTTTCTTCCATTTGATGGATGCAGTCAAGCAGTTTTTCCGCTTCCCGCGCGTACACTTCTCCAAAGGGCGTCAGCATGACCTGGGCCTTATCCCGAAAGAAAATCGGCTCACCCAAGCGCTGTTCCAAACGGCGGATGTATTGGCTCAGTGAAGGCTGGCTGATAAAAAGACGCTGTGCGGCTTTGGAAAAATTCTGCGTGTCCCGCACGGTCAGTACATACGTTAAATCACGGCTGTCCATAATCATGTCCTTTTCTGTAAAAGAAAGAGTTAATAGCTTTCACCTATCATATCATAATAGAGATGTATTATACAATGGGTAAGCAAGGTGTTATCATCAGGGTAACAGCTTGAATGGCTGCATGCGATGATGATTCTGAGTCCCCCTCAGGATCTGGACTCCGGAGCGTAAGCTCCCGTTCATTTTTCTGGCCTTACGGTGCCCCTCACCGGAAGGCCTTTTTTCTTTGGCTTTTACACGGTACAAAAACTTACAGGAGGGAAAGCAGTTTTTCCACATCCTCTTTTTTCGTGGACCAGCTGGTTACAAAGCGCACGACGAGGGTGTCCTCATCCTTGCGTTCCCAGACCTCAAAATCGACGTTTTCCCTGAGGGCTTGGACCACTTTTTCCGGAAGGATGACAAACTGCTGGTTCGTATAGGAGTCGATGTGGAGGGCGTAGCCTTTTTCCAGCAGGCCCTTTTTCAGTTCCATGGCCATGTCGATGCCGTGGCGGCCCAGCCGTTCATACAGATGGTCCGTAAAGAGCTCCGAAAACTGGATGGCCGGCACAAATCCCTTGGCGAGCATGGCACCCTGACGCTTGGCGTGGGTCGGAAAGAGCTTATCCATCCCTTTAGGAAAGACGATGGCTTCCCCTAAAAGGGCACCGACCTTGGTCCCGCCGATATAAAACGCATCGCTGAGGCGCGCAAGGTCCTGCAGGGTCAGTTCGTTTTCCTTTGCGGCAAGGGCATAGCCCAGACGGGCCCCGTCGATATAAAGGGGAAGGCCATAGGTGTTGCAGACGGTACGGATGGCTTCCACTTCACTGAGCGTATAGAGGCTGCCGTATTCCGTAGGATGGGAAATGTAGACCATGCCGGGCTGGACCATGGCTGTGTAGGATTCATCTTCATAAAAGGCCTTGAGGTAGGTTTCAAGGGATGCTGCGGAGACCTTGTCTTTTTCCGGCAGGGTGAGGACCTTGTGTCCCATCGCTTCAATGGCGCCTGCTTCGTGGCAGTTGATGTGACCTGTTTGGGCGCAGATGACGCCTTGGTAGGTCTTAAGGAAATGGGAGATGACGATGCTGTTTGCCTGCGTGCCGCCGGCCGCAAAGTAAACGCCGCCTTCCGGAACGCCGGCTGCATCAAGGATCTTTTGGGCCGCTTCCTTTGTGATTTCATCGCTGCCGTAGCCTACGTGGGGCGTCAGATTTTCCTTTGTGAGACGGGCAAGGATTTCCGGCGCGCAGCCGCAGTTATAGTCGTTCATGAAAAATAATCTAGCCATTATCTTTTTTCCTTTCCTACATAAAAGATGCGTCCGCTCCTGCGGGGGGACGCTTCCGGATGTTCGTCCGGATAGCCAATGACGCAGTGTCCGATGCCGATATAGTCGCCTTTAAGGCCCAGCTGGCGGAGAAATTCCTGCCACACAGGCTGCTTAAATTCCTCATAGGCCCGGTGAATCCAGCAGGAACCAAGACCCAAGGCGTGGGCGGCGGTCATGAGGTTTCCTAAGACAAGGGACCCATCATAAAGGGCCGTCGGGACCTCTTTGGGTGAAAGGACCACAAGGACAGCCGGGGCCCCATAAAAAGGATCCGTCCCTTCTTTATAGCCTGCAATCTGGGCATTGGCACGGGAAAGTCTGGCGATGACGTCAGGATCCGTGAGGCAGAGGATGATCGTTTTTTGACGATCCATACCGTTTGCCGCATAAAGGCCCGCTTCCATGATTTCATCAAGGAGTGCCTGGGGGACAGGGTCAGGCCTGAATTTCCGAATGCTGCGCCGCGTTTTGAGGGCAGTCAAGACTTCGTTCATAGGATTCAGCTCCTTTTGTCTGTTTTATGGGAACGCTTGTATCCTTCCCATGAGATGATAGGATAACTATAACGCAAAAAAATCATTTCGACAATAAGATGGATGGACTGGCCCCTTGATGGCTGGCTTTTTTCATGAAGGATCAAAGAACGGGGCCAGCGGCGGACGCAAAAAGTTTTCGATTTCCGCCTTGACAATCGGCAGAAACAAACTGACAATAGAGAAAAGAGATTGGAAAGGAGCATCATCATGAATTTTTCCCATAAAGCCCTGGGGCTGACCTTGACCGCCCTTTTGCTGGTTTCCTTCTTCAGCCAGGTCGGTGCGGCCCAGACCCCGAAAAAAGCGGCTCCTAGCGCCGTAAAAGTGGGCACTGCCAAAAAGGACCCCTCTATGACCCTTGATTTTACGAAGGAAGACGCGGCAAAAAAAATCATCCTTTCGGCAGAAACGCTCAATGATTATTTTAAAACGCATACAGATCAGAACCTTACGTATCGAGTCAAGGGAAAAGTGGTGAGTTTCCTTCTTTCAGCCGATTTGGATGTAACCGGCAAGATCCATATGGAGCCTTATTCCGTCAGCCATTCCGTAGGGACCGTGAGGACCGAGGGACTTGGCGGGAAAGCGGCAGCCAGCGTGCCCATTGAAATCTATACGGAAGAGACCCAGGACGCGTATGTGACCTACGCAAAGGAAAAGAACCTGTGGGTCAAGGAAACGGTTCCGAAAGAAGCCGACGCGGCGCCCCTTGATATGGTGGCCGTCAAGGACCTTATGACCCGTTCCATCCGCTCGGCCCATGTACTTTCGCAAGATGGCGGTAAGGAAGTCATCCTCTTTCGGATGGATGCCCTTGAGCCCCTTTGGGGAAAGGCTGCCAGCAAAGGCATCCTCAAATATATTGGTGGATCGGAAGACCCCCTGCCTGACAAGTATCAAAAACGCTTCCTTGACGCCTTGGCGCAGCAAAATTACCTCGTTACGATCGATGAAAAGACCCATCTTCCTCTAAGTTATGATGCCGATCTGACAGAACTCGTGCGAACCACGGTCTTGATCCAAAAAGAGGCGGAAGAAGCAAAGCGCGGAAAGAAATTATCGACAACGCAGCAAGCCATGGCCACGGCTTTCCTGGATTCCCTGTCCCTTAAATTCCATATGGATCTGGCCCCTGAAGAGGGGAAAACCATCGTCATTCCTAAGGACGTAAGGAACGCAAGAGAAGAAAATAAGGCGGAAGCCGCCCGTCCCGCCTAAGGAAAAAACGCAGCTAGCTCCTCGCGCAAGGCGTCTTAATGGACTTTTGTCAATAAAAAAATAAAAAATCCCAACGACAGGACCCTTCCAGATCGTTGGGATTTTTTGCTGGCCTTGTGAGCCGAAAAAAGACGCACAGACAGGCCTCAGCGGGCCCCTCGGCAGGAAATGATTTGCGCGTCAGCGATAAAAGATCTCGGACTGCGCCGTCCTCACATAGTTTTTCTCCAGCATGGCCTTATGGGACAGGAACCGGTCATCGTGGAAGAATTTCGCGTGTGTATGGCAGTAGACGATGCAGGCCTGGCATTTGATGCACGTTCCCGGTACCTCGTCCGTATTGTTCTTATTGATGGCTCCCATGGGGCATACGGCGGCGCATTTGCCGCAGTGGTCGCATTTTTCAAAATCGGTGAGCGGTTTTGCCTTGAGGAATTTTGCCGGCTCACCGTCTTCGCCCAAAGGAATGTAGTAGGGGCCTACAGGAGCGCCGTCCTTGATGGTGATGGATCCAAAATCTTCTTGCCCGATCTTGACTTCCGCAACGCCAAGGAGCGTTTCCAGTAAGTTGTTATCTTCCTTGGTCGGATGCTCATGGCCAATATTGGCAAAGGCGTGGGGCCGCGCAAAGGCACCGGCTGCAAAGACACGGAATCCAGCAGCTGTCAGTTCTTCATTAAGTTCCGTGAGCGAGGAATCATAGCTGCGGTTCCCAAAGGTCACAAGGGCCACAGCGGGCGCGCCGCCGCCGACAAAGAGGGTCTTTAAAAAGGGCAGGGCCTTATTGGGCACGCGGCCAGCATAGGTGGGCATGCCGAAAACCACGAGGGTTTCTTCCGTAAATCGGCGGACCTTCTTTTGATCTTTAGGCAGGGTAAAGCTGTCATAGGAAAGGGGCAGTTTAAGCCGCCCGGCCAGCGTTTCCGCCGCTTTGTCGACAAGGTCACGCGTACTGCCCGTGGGGCTGAATGAAATTGCGGCAATCTTTTTGATCATCGGTTTTCCTCCTGTACCTGATCGGATCATTGATTCCTTTATTCTACCGTTATTCTACTTGAAAAAAAGGAAAAAGACAAAAGAACTTTGCAAAGGCCTGCAAATTTGTTTGCACTTTGTGAATATTTCAAAATTATTTGTGAAAAATCATCGTCTTTCTTCATTCCCTAGTGGTGAGAGATTCATTTTTATGCTACAATGTGAGTATTCAAACGGAAAAAGAACTCCGTTATTGTTAGGTTGTGGACGTATTCTGTTGATGGAGGTGATGTGCTCATGGAACTCAGGGTCCTGCGCTATTTTCTTGCCATTGCCCGTGAGGAGAACATGACAAAAGCCGCTTCTGTACTGCATTTGACGCAGCCTACCCTTTCGCGGCAGATTCACCAACTCGAACAGGAACTGGGAACGACATTGTTTATCCGCAATGGACATCATATTTTCCTGACCGCATCGGGTATGCGCCTTAAACAGCGAGCCCAGGACCTGGTGGAACTGGCTGACCGAACGGAAGCGGAAATGAAGCAGAAAGATGAAATCATTGCTGGGGAAATTTCCCTCGGGATTGGTGAGACCGTGAACATGGTCTTCCTGTCCCGTGTCATGAGATCCCTGCAGGCCCGTTATCCAGATGTCGTCTTTTCCGTTTATACGGCCATTGCTGACGATGTCATCTGCCGTTTGGACCAGGGCCTCCTTGACTTTGGCGTCCTTATTGAACCGGTGGACATTACACGCTACCAGTTTCTTGAACTGCCCAAAAAGGACCGCTGGACAGCGCTGCTTCCTAAAGCCCATCCCCTTGCCCAAAAAGAGGCCCTTACCCCCAAGGACCTTTCCCAGGAACGACTGATCACGGCGGAACGAAAATCGGTGCAAAACCTGATCGACAATTGGCTGGGTGCCTATGGGAACCGATGTACCTCGATGAACCGTATGAACCTGTCCCTTTTCAATAAATGCGTGATGGTGGAGCAGGGCCTCGGCATTGCCCTGGGATTAGACTTTCCCTATGTGCCGGAAGGCCTCTTGATGAAACCCCTTGACCCACCGATCGAGAACCGTTCGTATCTCGTGTGGAAAAAGGGTCCGCTCTTGTCGCCCGTCCTAGGGCGCTTTACTGATGAAGTTCGCCGCTTCCTTTCCCAAGAAGCGGAGGATGAGTGATATCGAAAGGAGTCGATAAGCATGAAGAAAGTACTGCTCATTGTAGGATCCATGAGGGAAAAAGCCTTTAATCGACAAGCAGCCCTGATGGCCCAGAAAATGCTTGAAAAAAAGGCGGATGTCTCCATCCTTTCCTATGAGGATCTGCCCCAGATGAACCAGGATATTGAGTTCCCGGCTCCTGAAGCAGTGGCACGTGTCCGTAAAGAAGTGGCCGAAGCCGATGGCCTCTGGTTCTTTACGCCTGAATATAATCACAGCTATCCCGGCGTCCTCAAAAACCTGCTGGACTGGCTGAGCCGTCCCACGCAGCCGGGCGTTCGTGAATCGTCCGTCATTTGGGGCAAAAAAGCGGCCATAACTGGAGCTTCCGGCCGTTCCGCCGCTAGCTTTGCCCGGGCAAAACTGACAGAACTCCTTGACTTCATCGGTGTCGACATGATTTCCACCCAAGTCGGGATGGCCATCACACCGGAAGAATTTGAAACGGACGAACTCGTCCTTTCTGACAGCACAAAGTCGGAACTAAAGAACCAGGTCCAGACATTCTTGACCTATTTGGACTGATTACTCGCTTTTTGGGGGCGCGCACAGGGCACGCCCCTTTCTTTATCTATAGAGGGGGATTGCCGTGAGCGTGCTTTACGTTTTCTTGGGCGGCGGCCTTGGTGCCGCCTGCCGCTATGGACTGAGCCTGATGCCCGTGGGTATGGACTTTCCGGCCATGACGCTCTTGACGAACTTGGTCGGTGCCCTTGTCATTGGGGCCATCACGGAACTTGCCGCAATCCACGGCACGAGCGGGGCCTTTTTGCTCTTTTGGAAAACGGGATTTTGCGGCGGCTTTACGACCTTTTCAACCTTTTCCCTGGAGACCGTGACCCTTTTTTACCGGGGGGATCTCGCCAAAGGGTTCCTTTATATTTTCCTTAGTGTGGGCCTGTGTCTTTTAGGCGTCCTCCTTGGTATGGGGGCCGTGAGAGGCGTGCTCAAATAGGCGTGAAAAGCGATATGAAAGTAGATATGAAAAACGGGAAGACAGGCGGCCTTAGCGGGCCGCTGTCTTCCCGTTTTTTAGGAAGAGAGACAAGCAAGGATTTCATAAAGCTTTTTCTTGAGGGCTTCTGCTTCTTCCAGCGTCATCGAAAGCCCTCGCTGCATGAGCTGGCAGCTCATCTGTTCCGGCACGGAAAGGGCCTTTTCCTTGAGGTGGGCGCCTTTTTCCGTCAACAAAACAACAACGACCCGTTCATCCAGCTTGCTGCGCGTACGAGCAACATAGCCCTGGCGTTCCAAGGTCTTAAGAACGGGCGTGAGGGTTCCTGAATCAAGATAAAGCCGGGTTCCCAGGTCTTTTACGGATATTTCTCGCTCTTGCCAGAGAACCATCATGGTAATGTACTGCGTATAGGTCAGGCCAATCTTTTTCAAATAAGGATGGTAGGCTGCTACAATCTTACGCGCACAGGCGTAGAGCGGGAAACAAAGCTGACGATCGAGCAGCAGCCACTGGTCCTGGTCATTTTTCATGGAACTTCTCCTTTGGCTGAATCTGAGGTCCCAGAAGGGGACGACTCTATTCTAACAGACTCTAGGTAAAAAGAAAAATTAAATTTTATAAAATTTAATTTGACAAAATTAAATTAGGACGATATACTGTGACCATCAAAAGAAAAAGAGTCCAAGGGAGGAAATCAAAATGAGTTTGCATGGAATCGTAAAAGGCCGCCCTTTTGAGGCGTTTGTTGAAAAAATGATGCAGGGGGAAGCAACCGGTGTCATGATGTACTATGCACTGGCTCGGCTTGCAAAAGAACAGGGACTTGACGAAGTAAGCAAGGAATTTATGGCCATCGGAAACGAAGAAGCCTTCCATTCTGGATTCTACGCCGTCTTGAAAGGGGCTTATCCCCAGGATTTCTGGAACCTTGTAAGAAGCCTGCAGAAAGTCGAAGCCGCCGGTGAAGAAAAGATCAAAGCCATCTCTGATGAATTTCGGGCTGCCGGTTTATCGGAAGCCGCTGATGAAATGGCTGTTTTTGCCCGTCAGGAAGGGGGGCATGGGTTCCGCCTAGAGGCGCTTATCAATCGGTTTGCACCGGAAGAAACATCCGTGGAAGGAAGGAAAGTCTACCGCTGCCCCGTGTGCGGTTATGAGTATGTCGGGGACCTTGAAAGCGAACCGGATGACTATGTCTGCCCGCTCTGCGGTCAGCCTAAAAAAGCCTTTGTCCTTAAAAAATAGGCAAAGTCAATCGCGGGAATCTTATAAGAAAAAAAGAGCCTTACGGTTTTTCGCCTCAGGGCGGCGCACGGCTCTTACAGAACCCAAATAAAAACTAAGAGCCCTCAACTGAACTTGCGCTTACGTTCGGTTGAGGGCTTGCTTGTTGTCTTATGCCTTTGGGTCTTTTTGCCTTAGCGGTTTTAACGTGTAACCGCCTCAATCAGCCTACCTTTTGGGCCGGATCCTGCCGCTCAAGCCCCACGACATGTGCCCGGCACGCGCTCAAATCAACCATGAGGGAAGCTAGACGCAGGCCTCTTTCCAGGTCGGTCGTAAAGCAGATTTCCGTAGTTCCCGTGCCGGTTTTGCACAAAAGATCCCGCTCGCAAAGGTCATAGCGGCATTTTTTGGCGGTGACTTCCGCCGGATCAAGGACGGTGACGGCTGGTCCCATGGCGGCTTCAATTTCTTTTTTGAGGAAGGGGTAATGGGTGCAGCTCAGCATTACCGTATCGACGTCATGGCTCTTCAAGATATCCGTATATTCCTTGATGGCGTCCTTTAGTTCAGCCGTCCCAAACTGTTCGTGCTCGATGAGGGGAACAAGACGTGGACAGCCGACACCAAAGACTTGATACTCCGGATGGGCGGCTTGGATTTCCTTTTTGTGGGCTCCCGTACTGATCGTAAAATCCGTTGCCATGATGCCGATGCGCCCTGTTTTGGTGACGCGCGGGATCATCTTGCTGCCCTTGGCCATGCCGATGACTTCAAAATCATGGCCGTTGCGGATGGTTTCTTCTCCCAGGACCGTAATCGTATTGCACGCCGCAACCAGAGCCTTGATGTTGCGGTACGAGAGGTAGTCGGTCATTTGGTTCACGAGACGGATGATATCCTCACGGGACCGGTTGCCATAGGGCGTATTGAGCGTATCGCCCAAAAAGATGAAATGTTCATGGGGCATGAGCTCCTGCAGGCGGCGCAGGACTGTCAGTCCGCCAACTCCGGAATCAATGACGCCAATCGGTTGCTGTTTATTCATGATGTTTCCTCCTCGGCAATTGCACAAAAAAAGGCCTGAAAGGGCGGGACGCCGCGATTCAGGCCTTACTTACGGACGGATGGCAGGGTAACTGCTTCCACATAACTAAGGAATGATGAAGTTATTCATTACTGATGTAACTGTACCATAGATTTTTCAGAAAAGCAAGATATTTGTTTGACACGCCTTTTTCTCGGGTGTAGGATGAAGGTATACAGCCGCGTAGTCCTATTTTTGCACCAATAATCAGAAAATAACGGCCTTGAAAGGAATCCATCATGAAAACCTATCCACCAGATTCTGTCTTTGTGACCGGCGTCGCTCGGGTTTCCAAGGAAGATGCCATCAACGCCATGTACGGCACCTTTACCTTGAGCCTCGTCGTGGATGTAAAAACGGGAACCATCATCAACTGCAGCGCCAATATGATCATGAGTGATACCATTGATTTCCTGCGCCAGATCATAGAAGGCAAGAACCTCGTGACCGATACGGACCTCATTACGGATCTGCTCAAAAAGCGTTTTCTGGCCCTATCCCAAAAAGCCGTTGTGGCAGCCTTGAAGGACGCGCAGAATCGCTTCCTTATGGCCTATCCCAGGAGCTGACCTTGCCCGCGGCCCATGGGGGGCGGCGCGGGATAGGCTTTCCCTTTTGCCCCCTTGCTGGGAGGCTGTCTTTTTCCCGTCTGGCGCCGTGGTCCCGCCACTACAGAAAGGAGGTCCATCAAAGTTCGTTTACTGCCTGTCCCTATATCCTTTTGACCCATCTGCACCAAGAAAAGGAGGAGTCCTCATGAGTCAGCCTCAACAGCCCGCTCAGGAACAAGTCGGCGGCTTCCTCGGTTTCATCGAGCGCGCCGGCAACCGCATCCCCGACATTACCATGCTCTTTATCGCGGCATTTTTTATTACGTGCATCTTATCCGCGTTCTTGTCCCAGTTCCATTTTGGTTATATCCATCCTACGACAGGGAAAGAAATCATGGTCACAAACATGCTTGCCCCAAAGAGCCTTGTTACCCTGATGACCAAGATGGTTTCAAACTTTGCCGGTTTTCCGCCCCTTGGCATGGTCATCGTTGCCACGCTTGGCATCGGCATTGCCCAGGGCTCGGGGTATATCAATACAGGCCTTAAAAAGATCCTTTCCGTGACGCCGCGTTTTCTCATGACGCCCATCGTGATCGTTGTCGGTATGCTGAGCCATTTGGCGCCGGACAGCGGGTATATGATTATCATCCCGATTGCGGCCTACCTTTTCTACGCTTCGGGAAAACACCCCCTTGCCGGCGTAGCCGCTTCCTTTGCCGGGATTGCCGGCGCGTTTGCGGCAAACTACACGCCTTCTGCCATTGATCCCGTCATTCAGGGCTTCACCCAGATGGCGGCTCAGCTCATTGACCCTTCTTATGAAGTGAACGTCCTGTGCAATTATTTCTTTGCCTTTGCCGCCACCTTCCCCATCATCCTTGTTTGCTGGTGGGTGACGGAACATGTCACCGAACCGTGGTGCCGCAAGGCCTGCCCCCTTGACGCGGATATCGATGCTTCCGAAGACGCCATGAAGCCCATCACGCCCCAGGAAAACCGTTCCTTTGCCGTGGCTTCTTGCGTGCTCATCTTCCTGCTGGTGGGTCTTTTTGCTGCCCTGATCCCGGAAAATTCCCTCTTCCGTGACCCTGCTGGCAACATTGCCAGCTTCAAGGCCCCTGTGATGCAGTCCATCGTGGCTATCATCTTCCTCTTGTGTGCCATCCCGGGCATTGTCTATGGCATCATGAGCGGGACCTTCCGGTCCAGTAAGGATTTTACCCACTCCATGGAAGAAATCACGCATACCCTCGTCCAGCTCATCGTCTTTTATTTCTTTGCCGCCCAGTTCATGTATGCCTTTGGGGCTTCAAACCTGGGGGCCCTCATTGCCATTGCGGGAGCGGAATTCCTGAAATCCTTGG
The DNA here is from genome assembly GCF_003603525.1 of Acidaminococcus sp. AM33-14BH. Lineage (NCBI taxonomy): Bacteria > Bacillati > Bacillota > Negativicutes > Acidaminococcales > Acidaminococcaceae > Acidaminococcus > Acidaminococcus sp. AM33-14BH. The sequence goes on from NZ_QTNG01000001.1 coordinate 168,527, forward strand.
CCCTGCCGCCGCAGATCACCGTCTTTGGCATCATCGTCTTTGTTGCCATCTTGAACCTGCTCATTACGTCGGCATCGGCCAAATGGTCCATCCTGGCCCCGATTTTTGTCCCCATGCTCATGAGCGTCGGCATCGCGCCGGAACTGACGCAGGTCGCCTTCCGGATTTCGGACTCGGCCGTCAACGTCTGCACGCCTATGTTTGCCTTTTATCCGCTGATCATCATCTACTGCCAAAAATACTATAAGAAGACCGGGGTAGGGACCTTGTCAAGCCTTATGCTGCCCTATACCATCGCCCTTCTTGTCACGCTCACCGTCCTGCTTTATGTCTTCTGGTTCCTCGGTATTCCGCTTGGGTTCCAAGGGGCTTACATTTACCCGAGACCCATGTAACGGTTAGTTTACTCGGCGCACAAATCGCGCCGATTGGGGGGCGGTTATGAAAATATAATGATTCCTATCACTCTATCGACCTAAGGAGGCAATCATAGATGGAAATTCGTGAAACACTTGTCAATCGCTTTTATGACTATGTCGCCATCCCTTCCCAAAGCTGCGCCAATGGGGGCACGAAGGTCCCCAGCACGGAGGGACAGTGGGACATGGCGCGGGCCGTCCAAAAGGACCTGGAAAGCCTGGGCCTTGAGGACATCCACCTGAGTGAATACGGCGTCCTTACAGCTCGCCTGCCGGCCCATCTGCCTGCAGGGTTCACCAAAAAGGTCCCTGCCGTGGGCTTTTGCACGCACCTTGATACGGTGGACGTCAACCTTTCGCCTGTGGTCCATCCCCACATGGTCAAAAACTACGACGGGAAAGACCTCGTCCTGAACGCAGATCAACAGATCGTCATGACCACCAAGGACCATCCAGAACTCCTGCGCTATCAGGGGGATGACCTCATTGTGACCGATGGCACGAGCGTCCTTGGCAGTGACAACAAAGCCGCCGTCACAAACGTAGTCACCGCCCTTGAGACCTTGACCAGTGATCCATCCCTTTATCACGGCGATATCTATGTCGCCTTTGTACCTGATGAGGAAGTGGGCCTATTTGGGTCAAAGCATATCGACTTCAGCCGTTTTCCTGTCGACTTTGCCTATACCATCGACTGCTGCGAACTCGGGGAAGTCGTCTACGAGACCTTTAACGCCGGCAGCGGCAAAGTAACCATTCACGGCGTCAGCGCCCATCCCATGAGTGCCAAAGGCGTCCTCGTCAACCCGACCCTATTGGCCGTCGACTTCATTAACCTCTTTGACCGTAAGGAAACTCCGGAATGCACGGAAGGCAAGGAAGGCTATATCTGGTGTCAGGCCGTCCAGTCCAACCAGTCCACCGCCGTTGTGACCCTCAATATCCGCGACCATGACAAGACCCGCTATGAAGCGCGCAAGGCCCTTATCCGGGAAAATGTCGAGCGCCTTAAGAAAATGGAACCGCGGGCCCGGGTCGAACTGGAACTAGTCGACGTCTACGGCAATATCGCCGACGCTGTTACGGACGAGAACCATAAAGCCATCGATTATATCTACGACGCCATGAAGGAACTGGGGATAACGCCAAAGACCATCGCCATGCGCGGCGGGACCGATGGATCCTACATTTCAACGCAAAAAATCATGACTCCGAACTACTTTACGGGCGGCATGAACTTCCATTCCCGTTTTGAGTTCCTGCCCGTCAGCTCCTTTGTAAAAAGCTATGAAATGACCATGAAACTCCTGGAACTCATTGTGAAAAACGCCTGATAACGCAAAGGACCGTGAGGAAATGCCTTTTTCCCCGCGGTTCTTTTTTTATAGATAAAAGGGAATCCTTAAGGGCAGCCCGTTCCAGCATAGCATGAATCCATGCACCTTCTTGTTAAAAAAACATACAAAATAGGGAAAAACCTGTGAAGAATTTGCAAACAGAGAGATCCCTTATTGACTCATATACCTAATAGGGGTATTATAACGAAGGATTTTCCTAGGAATTCTATTATATGCTTACAAGCAAGGAGGCACGCCATCATGACGTATTATACAAGTATGGAAGAACACCCGATTGACATCCTGAACCTACCTTCCTTGGAAGAACGGGTCAAAGCGAACATGGAACGGGGCGCCTTTGGGTATATCCGCGGCGGATCCGAGGATGAATGGACGCTGCGCGAAAATACGAGGGCCTTTGATGACCTGCAGATCATCCCTCGGGTCCTCCAGGGACTGAGTGGGGCTGACCTTAGTACTTCGATTTTTGGGATTTCCCTCAAGACCCCTGTGATCGAGGCCCCATCGGCCGCCCACGGTCTGGCTCATGTCAAAGGGGAAATCGATACGGCCATCGGAACGGCCGCGGCAGGGTCCCTGTTTTCCTTAAGCACCTACGGCAGCACGGACCTAAGGGATGTCGCTGCCGCCGCGCCCGGCGCCCCGCAGTTTTTCCAGCTCTATATGAGTAAGGACGATGGGTTTAACGCTTATCTCGTCAAAAAAGCCGTCAAGGCAGGCGTCAAAGCCATCATCCTCACTGTGGATTCGACCCTGGGCGGCTACCGTGAAGAGGACGTGCGCAATCACTTCCAGTTCCCGCTGCCCATGCCAAACCTTGCCGCCTATTCTTCCCAAGACGGGGTCGGCAAAGGCATTGCCGAGATTTACGCCGCGGCAAAAGCGGACTTTGTTCCTTCCGATATTGATAAGATCAAGACCCTCTCTGGGCTGCCCGTCCTCGTCAAAGGCATCCAGTCGCCAGAAGACGCGGAGGCTGCCATCAAGGCCGGTGCTGATGGCATTTGGGTCTCTAACCATGGCGGGCGGCAGCTCAATGGGGGGCCTGCTTCCATTACGGTCCTTCCGAGCATAGCGTCCGTGGTTAGGCGCCGCGTTCCCATCGTCTTTGACAGCGGAGTCCGCCGCGGCAGCCACGTCTTCAAAGCCCTTGCAAGCGGCGCCGATCTCGTGGCTCTGGGACGCCCCCTGATCTACGGATTGAACCTCGGCGGCGCCGAAGGCGTCAAATCCGTCTTTGACCAGATCAATCATGAACTGTCCATTGTCATGCAGCTAGCGGGCACCAAAGACATCGAAGCCATCAAGCGTACCCCTTTGCTGCATAAAGCAGCGCCTCTTGTGTGAAAGGAGCCATTCTCATGGTCATGACCCATTACATGGAGCTTTTAAGTCTTCATTCCCCCTGGTTTTTGATTCTCTTTATGGCTGTCCCCGTGGTTTTCATCGAAACCATTTTTATGGCGGAAGCCTTCAGCCTTTTAGGAAGCGGCAAAGAAAGGGAAAAATGGCAGACCCTCTCCCATCGAGGCGGTCTCTTCTTTAGCCTCTATTTCATCGTGGCCGCCCTCTACCTAGTTACGCGCTACATCCCCACCATTGAGTGGCGGGGCCCCATCGACCTTATCGCGGTCTGGGCCTATGTCCTTGGCATCATCCCCGCCTTCCTGCTTCTTTTCACGGAGCTCGGCTTTATTGGTAACGGCCCGGACGCCAAGAAAAATGCCAAATGCCATATCTTCATCCTGCTGCTCTTTGTCTTTTTCACCCATGTTGCCATGGTCTTTGGCATGGTCGATCCCCGTCTTGGCGGCTATGAAGTTTCTGCTCCCATGCATCAAGACATGCAGATGAATCCCGCTTTCCAGCATGGCGCCATGATGGACGGCGCGCGGCAGGGCGGCCCCCAACAGGACCCCATGAACGGCTCTTACGGCTGCGGGCAAAATCCCTGACGGGTCAGCATAAAACCCCTTCCGGTCTAAGCGGAAGGGGTTTATTTAATATTTGACAAATTTTATCAAAAAAACTCATTATTCTTGAAATTTTACAAATAAATCAGTGAAGAAAACAATCATGGGAATGGCAATGATTGTTTTTTCAAGAAAAATGATAGCAAGATCCATGATGGTTATGGGCAACTTGGAATTTAGCATAATGGAACCGACTTCTGTCATATAAATGATTTGGACTAAAGAAAGGATACAGATGACAAACCGTGTCTTCATGGAAGTGATTCCTGCACAGATCATGGCAGGAATGAACATATCAACAAAACCGACAACAGCCCCGGGAGCTGCGGCTGCATATTCTTTCAGACCACAGAGTTTGAAATACCACTGAAACGGCAGGGCAATCCATTGGAAGAGTGGAGTATAGGATGACAGACAGCAGGCCAGTGTTCCGATGCACATGGTAACTGGTACCAGTGTGAAAATGATATTGAGGAATAGCTGTATTCCATTTGAAACCAGCTGGAAGAAGGTGGGCCCTTTTTCAGCTCTTTTTATAGCCTGATGAAGTGCCCAGCGGGAGCGGCTGATTCCCGCCGGATGAACTTCCTGGACTTTACGGCCGACAGGAGGATAGTACTCGTCCTTCCATTTCCCTTCAAGAGGCCAGATACGGCTCATGATCATAGCGGACAGGGTTCCAACCAAACTGAGAATAAAGTATAGTTGGATAAAGTATTGGTCAACGCCCATAATAGCCGCAATGACAAGGCAGAAGGGGAGGGAAGTCGCGGAAAAACAACTGGCAATCAAGATGGCTTCACGGTCTGTATAGTATCCAGATTCATATTGCTTTGTTGTGAGGACAACCCCTACGTTGCAGTTACCAACCCAAGAGGCTAGAAGATCGATGGCGGCTCGCCCTGGCAAGTGGAAAAGCGGCTTCAATATATTTCTCAGCAAGGTTCCAGTAAAATCCATGATTCCATATTCTGTAAGCAGAGGAATCAAAAAAGAGGCTGCTAAGAACCAGGCAATGAGAATCCCCATAAGCTGGATGATGGATCCGCCTGTTTCTTCAGAAATAAGCCAATCAGGACCGGTTTGGGTGGCCACGAGAATCGTGATGACAGCGCCTATCGTCCGAATAAAAAGATAAGGATGGGAAACGTAAAAAAGCTCATTCCATAGACTATTCGTGCGTGACCAATTAGGTCTCCAGATAGTGCAAATCCATGAAAAAATTGCAGAGATTCCTACGCAGATCATGAGAATTGCATTGGAAAAAGGATGAATCCATTGAGCGATGGCATTGGAAATGAGCCCAAGTGGAATGTTCATATTCCCATCAACCCAAACGGGAAACAGGAAGAGAAACAGCCCCATAAAGGATGGAACAAAAAATCGCAAGAAGGAAGATTTACGTAAATGGGAAGAATCTTTCTGAACAGAATCCACGATTATGCCACCTCTCTTTTATTCATCACGGTGATGAGCTGATAAGAACGCTGTTCTTAGCTAAGGTCGGGCAAAACAACCTTTTTGAGGGTTGCTTCCTTTGAAAGGGCTTCTGCTGTTGCTTTAAGTTCCTTTTCGAGGAAAGCATATCCCTTATATTGGAGTCGGCTGGTCGGACCGGAAAGACTGATTCCTGCGGCTAGATTTTCTCCGAGGAAGATAGGAGCAGCAATGCAGGAAAGCCCATAGTCATATTCCTCATGATCATGAGCAATGCCGTCACGGCGAATCTTCTCACTTTCCTGAAGGAGAGCTTCCTTTGTAGTTCGTGTATTGATTGTTCGTTTAATGGGGTGGTGAACTTTAAAATAGTGCTCCAATTCTTTATTTGTCTGATAGGCAAGGAAGATTTTTCCAACTGAGCAACAGTAAAGTGGTGTAACGGGAGGCAGGGAAGCCACTAGGGAGCGCTGCTCTGCAAGTTCCGTGTGGATAAAAAGTACATAATCCTGAAACATGATTCCAAGATTGACTGTTTCCTCACAAGTCTTTGATAATTTTTGGAGGTAAGGTTTGGCAACCAACATAAATTCATCATTATGTTTGGCTCCAGCGCCCAGCTCGATCATTTTACTTCCTAGAATGTAGCCGTCTTCTTTGGGACTGACAGCTTTTAATTCTTCCAGAGTCTTCATGATTCTAAATGTATTTGCTTTTGGAATGCCCGTTAAGCGTGCCAATTCGGAAACGCCGAGCGGCTTGTCACTTTTTAGGAGTTCCTCCATGATTGTGAAGGCTCGGCCAAGAATGGTGATGAAAGAGGGTTCTTTGGGTTCAGATGTATTCATAGTAGACTCCATTTCTTATGATGAACCGATTCTTTTCTCTTTTCGAAAAAAGGAAAGGGAACTTGACAAGGATAATTGAACATGCTATTTTAAAAAAAGAGAAACGCGTTTCATAATTTGATTCTAGTACAGTCATCTTTATTTGTCAAGCTGAATCCCCTTCCTAACAAGACGAGTAAGAAAGCAGGTGGAACATGGATACGGTATCGCTGAAAAATTTATTGAAGTTTGTGGTTGGTACACTGCTCGGTCTTTTCTTAGTTGTTATTCCGTTAAACTTTGGTAAAAATGTGGATACGTTCACTTTTTACTACTTGAAGAAGTTTGTTTCCTGGATGGGGCATCCGCTCGAGATTCTTATGACCACCATCATCGTACTAAGCGCCTTCATCGCTTGGATTGATGTGCTAGCCAAACCAAAGTGGATTGAGGATCATCCTATGTGCAGAAGCCTCTTTTCCTGCACAAAGTTTGAGGCTTTTGTAAGATTGCTGGGTGCTGTTTTTGCCGTGTGTTCGTGTTTTACGCTTGGCCCTGAATTTATGACATCCATCGATACCGGAGGAACGATGCTGCCGCTCGCAACGCAACTTTCCATCCTCATTCCACCTATGATTCTGTTTCAGACCTTCATCCTGGAATTTGGTCTTATGGAATTTTTGGGAACCATCATCGGTTTTATCATGAAACCCCTTTTCAAAGTTACGGAAATGGCCTCTGTTTCCATCATCAGTGCTTGGTTGGGACCTGTTTCAGCCGGTGCAATGGCAGCTAAGCAGTTTTTTGACGAGGGATATTTTACTGTGAAAGAAGCGGCTACGGTAGCAGCTTGCTTTGCTGTTTCCAGTATTGGGTGGTGTTCCCTCGTAGCAAACGTCTTAGGTGTAATGGATTATTTTTCCTACTTCTATCTGACCATCGTTGTGGTTGGCATTATCTTGGCGATTGCTACGGTTCGGATTCCTCCTTTGAGCCTGTATCCAGAAAGTTATAAACCAGGCGTCGAAAGAAAGGAATATCGGGCCATTGATGGATCTCGCCTGACAAGAGCTACGGTGCTGGCCTGTGAACGTGCAGAAACTGCGGGCATAAAAAACTTTACTGATAAAATTTCATCCATGGTCAGCTATGTTGTATCTCTTCAACCAATCGTCATGTGCTATGGGATGGTGGCTCTGATTTTATGCACTTATACGCCTATCCTGACTTATCTATCGTATCCGATTGGTTGGTTTATGGATCTGACAGGCGTTCCCGAAGCCTATACAGCGGCTCCAGCTATCATTTCCGGTTTTGCTGATAACTATCTTCCCATTATCCTGGGGAAAGCTGTTGCGTCACCTCAAACAAAGTTTATTGTCGGTACCATGAGTATCCTCGAATTGATCTACATGAGTGAAATCGGGGCCCTGCTTATTTCCACCAAACTTGTCAAGAACATGGGGCATGTCGCGCTGATCTTTATTGAACGAACCGTGATTGCACTCCCCTTTGTTGTCTTGATAAGTACAATAATTTTCTGAATAATATGAAAGAAGGGAAAAGAATGAGCAAAATAAGTGTGGATTATACGCGCTGCAAAGGCTGTTTCCTGTGTGTCAGCGTCTGTCCGAAGCAAGCGCTCACACCATCCACGGAACTGGGTGAGAAAGGCTATGAAATTGTTCATTTAGACGAAGAAAAATGTATTGGCTGCGGTTCCTGTTATAGGATGTGCCCCGATTATTGCATCGAAATCACGAATTAAAGAGGGGGAAGGAAATATGTCGAAAGTATTGATGAAAGGAAATGAAGCGTTTGCCGAATCCTGTTTGCGGGCTGGCTGCCGTTTCTTTAGCGGTTATCCAATTACCCCACAAACTGAAATCCTGGAATATTTATCTTGGCGTATGGAAGAAGTCGGTGGTCAGTTTATTCAAACCGAATCAGAAATTGCTGGAATCAATATGGTCTTTGGTGCAGCATCAGGGGGGGCTCGCGCCTTGACGACCTCTTCGGGTCCTGGTTTCTCACTGAAACAGGAAGGTATCTCTTATCTATGCAGTGGTGATATTCCCGCTGTCATTGCCGATGTGATGAGGATTGGCTCAGGATTGGGGGATATTTTCCAAGGGCAGGGGGATTACTGGCAGCTTACCCGTGGCGGTGGGCATGGAGATTACCATACCATTGTCCTTGCTCCATCGAGCGTACAAGAAAATGCTGACCTTGCTTATATCTCCTTTGATCTTGCTGAAAAATACCGCCATCCTGTTCTCGTGGCATCAGATGCGGCGATTGGACAGATGGTGGAACCAGTTGAACTCCCAGCTATGAAAGAACATGATATCAATCAGTATGATTGGGTCATCAGACCTCGCAGAAAGGGAGAAAAACAGCGGATTGTCTGGAATCGTTATTGGGATATCGGAGCAGAAGAATATGTAGATTATCTGTGCAGTAAATATGCCGAGATGGAAAAACATGAGCAGCGTTGGGAATCGGTCATGACAGACGATGCAGAGATTGTCCTTGTTGCTTATGGCATCAGTTCCCGTGTCGCTAAAGCAGCCGTTTATCAAGGCCGTGAGGAAGGTCTTCGCCTTGGTCTCATTCGACCCATCACGCTGTGGCCTTTCCCTAAAAAGGCATTTGAAGCACTGGGACCCCAAGTCAAAGCGTTCCTTGATATCGAAATGAGCATCTTGGGACAGATGAAGGACGATGTGATCCTTGCCTGCGGAAATAGCCGACCTGTGGAATATTATGGGGAGTTTTCGAATGTACCAGAAGAAAAGAAAATTCTTTCCAAAGTACGGGATATGCTGAAAAGATTGTAAGGAGGGATTTTCATGGAATGCAAAATTCCTAATGGAATCGATATGACGCAGCAGGCGAGCTGGTGCCCTGGATGTGGACATGGAATCATCGTACGGCTTTTGGCTGAAGCGGCGGAAGCACTGGGAATCGAAGACCGTATGCTTACCGTCGAGGACGTAGCCTGCGGTGAATTTGCTCAATTCGCACTGAAATATAATACCATCATGAGTGCTCATGGCCGACCCATCATTGCGGCGGCTGGATTGAAACGAGTTCGTCCCGATGCCATTGTTGTAGCTCATCCTGGTGACGGATCGGCCTATAGTATCGGGATTGAAAGCACCCTTCATTGCGCTCTTCGCAATGAAAACATCCTAGCCCTCGTGGTAAATAACAGTGTATTTGGAATGACAGGTGGGCAGATGTCGCCGACTTCCATTGTCAACATGAAGACAACTTCTTCTCCTCATGGCAGAACAGTAAAAAAAGATGGGAACCCTATTGATATCACAAAAATCCTTGGCGGACTTGATATCGCTTATATGGCTCGGGGCGCCTTGGATACGCCGGCTGATATCATGAAGACCGGAAAGATGATTAAGAAAGCTCTGCAAAAACAAATGAATGGAGAAGGGTTCTGCCTTGTCGAAGTGCTCAGCCCTTGTCCTACGAACTGGCATATGACACCTGTTGCCGCTATGGACTTCATCAAATCGAAACAGAGCGCAACGTATCCGACGGGTGAGTTCATCGATAAAGGAGGTGCAGTCTGATGGTAGAAATCATTTGCTCTGGATTTGGTGGTCAGGGCGTCCTCGTTGCAGGTATGATCCTTGCCGATGCCGGCATGGAAGAGGGAAAACATGTGACCTGGTATCCTTCCTATGGTTCAGAAATGCGTGGCGGTACAGCAAACTGCAACATCAAGATGGATGATAAAGAAATCCCCAGTCCCTACTGCCATGACATTGACATCTTATACACGCTGAACGACGCGGCCATTGATAAATTTGAAAGTCAGATCAAACCAGGCGGTATCCTTTTGGTCAACAGTAGTCTTGTGCGACCGGAACGGAAGTTCCGTCATGACGTGACTGTCATCAAAGTTCCCGCTAGTGATATTGCCAATGAATTGGACAATCCGAAGGGAACCAATATCGTTATGCTGGGTGCTTTGTCCTATGCATCACACCATTTTGATGTAGCGTATATGAGGGGGGCCGTCGATCATTTCTTTGCAAAGAAAGGGAAAAATAATCCTAAAAATGGGGTATGCTTTGACCGAGGCGTTGAAGCTGCTAAAAAACAAATGGAATGACCCGTAGAGGAGTGCCATATACCCAGCCCGGGCAGAGGGACTCCTCATCTTAAGGATGAATGGAGCTTACGCGTATGGAACCGAAAACTTTGCCACTATCAGGAATCAAGGTCGTAGAACTTGCAACTGTTGTAGCCGCTCCCACTTGTGCACGCATGCTTTGTGCCTATGGGGCTGAAGTTATTAAGGTGGAGGCCTTGCAGGGAGACGTGATGCGTTCGGGGGGCGTTCATGAATTTGTGCCTTACGAAGATGACTTGAATCCTCTTTTTACCATCCACAACAGCAATAAAAAATTTCTTTCCCTTGACCTGAAAAAAGAAAAGGGGAAGACCATCCTTCTGGATCTGCTTAGCCATGCAGATGTATTCATCACAAATATTCGAGAACAATCGCTCCGACGTAATGGATTGGATTATGAAACCTTGAAGGACATGTTTCCGGCCCTTATCTATGCCCATTTTTCAGGCTATGGTCCCAAAGGCCCGGCTGCCCAAAACCCAGGGTTTGACATCACGGCTTTTTGGCTTCGTGCCGGCGCTGTTGCTGATTGGCAGACCAAAGATTCATTTCCTTTTGTCCCCACGTATGCTTTCGGGGATATGGCAACAAGTTCTGTCTTTCTTTCAGGAATCTTGATGGCTCTATATGCAAAAGAAAAGACGGGAAAGGGAACAAAAGTCATGACATCCCTTTTTGCTAATGGAATCTGGTGCAACGCTATCGGTGTTGTCCAGACCCAATTTGAAAGAAAACACCTGAACCCAGATCCACTTCGCCCGTGTGACCCCTTTAGTCAGACCTATCGTTGTAAGGATGGCCGCTGGATTGGAATCTACTGCAATGAATATATAAAAGACAAAGAAAAATTTGCAAAACTTCTGGGACTGGAGGATATCATCGATGACCCGCGCTACAAGGATGTGGAGACCTTGCAGCGCACCGGTTCCATTGTAGAGATAACGGAACGCTGCAACCGGATTTTCTTGACGCGTACCAGTAAGCAGTGGCGTGAATATCTAAGTGAGCACAGCATTTCCTGTGAAATCATGATGGAATCGCAGGAAGTCAGCCAAGATAGGCAGGCGATAGAAAATCGCTATATGGTTCCTGTGGAGTTCCCGGATAAGGGACATACAACGGTCATGATGCCAACCCCGCCGTTGGCGTTTAGCCGATATGCATGCCGCACTTACAAACCGACTCGCGGAATTGGGGATAATACAGAGGAAATCCTGAAAGAGATGGGATATTCGAAAGAAGAAATCAAGGCATTGACCGAGGCGAACGTGGTCCGTTAGCGTGGCCTTGCCCTCGTCAGTACAAACGGAAAAAGTCTCCCGCAGCTATGTGATGGCTGCGGGATTTTTGTGTATTTAAGCGGTTAAGAGGACCCATCAGGAAGAGTTATGGCTAAACGACTAGGCATGGATGATGTGCGGAAGAAATGGGGCTGGACGCTCATAGTTTTCTTTAGTTTGGTCAACGGGGATAAGAACGAAATAGCTTAGTCTGTCACCCTCACGATAAATGGATTGCCGTGCGCAATCATCTTCCTTCCCTTCGTGATAAGAAATGTAAGCCTGACAACCCCCTTTGAGGTTTTTCCGTCAGGGTACCTGTCTCAAGGCGGCGAATGCCGCTCCGCCTTACCAAGGCGGGGGACCCTCAAGTGGGTCATTTTATGACCTCCTTGATGGTGGTGGATGAGGCCCCCCGTTTTTGGGGGCAACGTCTCCACACGAACGGGAGTGAGGAATATTCGCCCAGGTTTCGAAGGCCGCTTTTGGAGCGAAGCGGAAGTCCGAGAAACATGTTTTCGGGCGAATCAATTCGGCCCCCTCCCGTAGGGCGGTTTGGGGCCGGCCGCACAGTCTTTCCCCTGCTTATTTTTTATCTCAATCCTGTCCCATTTATTCTACTGCATATTGCTAAAGAAACATGTATAATAGAGACTGGTGTGAAGGGTGCATACAGTGGTTTTTACCTATTTTGGTGGTTCTTACGATCATGATTTTATGGCATCACCCTTGGATTGTGGTCCCCCGCACAATATGCAGAATCGGTATGCTATTTCCCTGTAGCTGAGGAGGATAAATTACGTGGAAAGACTGATTGATGTGGCAAGTTACCCTGTACTTCCCGTACTGGACAAACTGCTTCAAAATAAATCCACAAAAAAGAATATCATTTGGGCCACGGACACGTATGCGTCCTTTGGAAATGGCTTCCAGGATACGGACCAAATCGACCGGACCCTGCTGCTCCAGCATGCAGACGTCATTCGTCCCCGCATCCGAAAAAGTATGGAAGATCAGGCCCAGCGGACGCGCAAAAAGGCAGAGGTCTTTACGCCGGCTTGGGTCTGCAACGAAATGAATAACGTCTGTGATGAAGACTGGTTTCATCGCAAGAACGTTTTCAATACGCCTCAGGAGGACCATTCGTGGGTTCCTACGGAAGGAAAGATTGAGCTTCCCAAACGGAAACGGTGGCAGTGCTATGTTGATTCAAGACGGCTTGAAATCACTTGTGGGGAAGCCCCATATCTTTGCTCTCGTTATGATGCGTCGACGGGTGAAAGGATCGAACCCCTGAACCGCCGTATTGGCATTGTGGACCGGAAACTCCGCGTTGTGAATGAAAATACACAAACCCGCGAAGAATGGGTCAAATGGGCCGTGCGAGCCCTTGATGCATCTTATGGGTATGAATATCAAGGCGATAACGTCCTTATTGCCCGCGTCAATCTGTACCTTACGTTCATCGATTATTACAAGGAGCGGTGGGGCGAGATCCCGCCCGGAAAACTGCTTCGGAAAATCGCAAACCGCATTGCCTGGAACATCTGGCAAATGGATGGCCTTAAAGATATCGTGCCAACAGGAAAACCCTACGAAGAGTTTCACCAAATGACGTTCGGCGAGCTTTTCTCCTCTGATTGGGAGGAAGCAGAGCGAAAGATGGAAGAAGCCGTTGCGATACCGGCTGTTACATACAATTGGCGTTCCAAACTCTCAGTTCTATTCAGGAAGGTGAAGGAAAAGACCATGGGAAAGAAGTTGTTTGATTTTGTAATTGGAAATCCTCCGTATCAAGGACAACAAAATTCAGAAGACACTGCTGAATCGAAAAAGAATTTTGCTCCTCCAATCTATAACTTCTTTATGGATGAAACATACAAGATTTCAAGTAAAGTAGAACTTATTCATCCTGCCAGATTCTTGTTTAATGCTGGTAGCACTAAAAAGAATTGGAATGAAAAAATGCTTAATGATCCTCATCTAAAAGTCTTGCGGTATGAGGCCGAAAGCAGCAAAATATTTCCCGGTCTTTCAACACCTATCAAAGGTGGTATCGCAATAACTTATCATGATGAGACAAAAGATTTTGGCGCTATAAAAATTTTTGTGAAGTATGAGACCGTTAATTCAGTTGTGCATAAAGTTCTAAATTCTAAAGATTTTGTGTCTCTTATGGATATTGTCTATTCAAGAACCGCTTACAGAATGAATGACAAAATGCACCTTGATTTTCCAAATGCAATTGGGAAATTAAGTAAAGGTCATGCATATGATGTATCCTCCAACATATTTGACCGAATTCCTGAGGTCTTCTATGACGAGTGTCCTTCTGATGGCTCTAAGTATGTAAAGATTGTAGGGCGTTCTGAGAATAAGAGAATTTATAAATATATTAAGCGAGAATATCTAAATGATGTTGAAAATTTAGAGTCATACAAAATACTTATTTCCCAAGCTAACGGCGATGGATCTTTTGGAGAAACCCTTTCAAAACCTCTAGTTGAAGGGCCTTACTGTGGAAGTACTGAAACTTTTATAAGTATCGGGAACTTTAAAACTCAAAAAGAAGCTGAAAATTTGAGCAAATATATTTCTACCAAATTTTTAAGAACCTTATTGGGGATTTTAAAAGTTACGCAGAATGGAAACAAGCCTGTTTGGAAATATGTTCCCATGCAAGACTTTACTCCTTCTTCCGATATCGACTGGTCTCAGTCTATTCATGACATCGATTTGCAGCTTTATCAGAAATACGGACTTGACGAAACGGAGATCGAATTCATCGAAAGCCATGTAAAGGAGATGAAGTGACGTGACGCCTCAAATTAGATCCTTTGAACGAGTTGTTCCCATGATTTATGCCTATACGACGCCGACTGTCACGTCAAACGAGGGTTGGATCAAGATTGGTTACACGGAAAAGCAAACTGTAGAGCAACGAATCAATCAGCAGACGCACACGGCCTCCATCCCTTATACGGTAGAATGGCAGGATAATGCCCTATATAAAGATGGTTCAGGAAAATCCTTTACGGACCATGATTTCCATCAATATCTGGAAGTCCAGAAGAGCATTGAACGGCGTCCTAAGACGGAGTGGTTCCATACGGATGCGGCAACTTCCTATCTGTATTTTGGACAATTTGCAAGCCGCAAGGATGAGCCAACGCAGCAGGGCAGCACCTACGAACTGCGTCAGGAACAGCAGGATGCCGTAGCAAAGACCAAGGCCTATTTCGAAAAAGGGGGGACGGAATTCCTTTGGAATGCAAAACCTCGTTTTGGGAAGACTCTTACTTGCTATGATTTGATTCGGCAGATGGGATTCCAAAAGGTCCTCATCGTTACAAATCGGCCGGCCATTGCAAACTCCTGGGCAGAAGACTTTAATAAATTCATCGGTTGGCGCGGAAAGCTTCGCTTCGTTTCGGATACGGATGCTCTCAAAGGCAAGAAGGGAGTCTATACGCGGGAAGCTTATCTTGACGCGGAAAGCCGCCTTCCGGAAGGAAAATCCCATGGTATGGTTGCCTTTGAATCCCTCCAAGGGTTAAAAGGGTCCGTTTATTTTGGTGGTAACTACCAGAAGCTCGAATGGATGGCCAAATCCTATAATGACTTAAAGGGTATAACGCATCATGGCATCGATTTCGACCTTCTTGTCATTGACGAGGCACAGGAAGGCATTGATACAATCCGTACGGAACATGCCTTTGAAAATATCAGCCGAAAACATACGCTTTATCTATCAGGCACGCCGTTTAAGGCTCTTGCTTCCGGACAGTTTTCAGAAGAACAGATTTATAACTGGTCCTATGCGGATGAGCAGGAACGAAAAGCATCCTGGCAAAGCGATGACTATAATCCCTATGAAGTTTTGCCGCAGCTTTCCATGTACACGTACCAGATTTCTGGTATGATCCAGGAAAAACTTGAACGAGGCGTTGACCTTGAAAATGAGGATGGTGCCGTCGATTACGCCTTTGACCTCAATGAATTTTTCCTCACGAAAGGAACGGGGGAGAGTACACACTTTGTTCACGAAGAAGAGGTCAAGAAATTTCTTCGCTCTCTTACATCCAATGAAAAATATCCTTTCTCTACGACGACACTGCGCAAGGAACTGGCTCATACCCTTTGGATGCTGAACCGCGTCGACAGCTGCAAGGCTCTTGCCCGTATGATGAAGAGTGATGAGTTCAAGGATATCTTTGGCGAATATGAAATTATCGTCGCTGCCGGTGATGGCAAACTTTCAGAAGATGAGGAAACAGAAAAAGCCTTTGACCGCGTGAAAAAAGCCATTGCGGAGCACGAAAAGACGATTACCCTCTCTGTGGGGCAGCTTACGGTCGGCGTGACCATCCCGGAATGGTCAGGCGTTCTTATGCTGTGCAACCTGAAGAGCCCTTCAAGTTATATGCAGGCTGCGTTCCGCGCGCAAAATCCCTGCATGATTCGGGTGGGGGCAGAACAGTTCCGTAAGGAACGAGCTTATATCTTTGACTTTGATCCGGCTCGTACGCTTATCATTTTTGACGAATTTGCCAATAACCTTCTTTCCAGTACGACCAATGGGGGCGGAACGGCGGAAGAGCGCAAAGAAAATATTCAAAAACTTCTTAATTTCTTCCCTGTCCTTGGTGAAGATGCAGAAGGAAAGATGGTCGAACTTGACGCTGCTGCTGTCCTTACCATTCCGAGGCGGCTTAAGAGCCTCGAAGTTGTGCGCCGTGGTTTCATGTCTAACTTCCTTTTTCAAAATATCAGCAATGTCTTTGGTGCGCCGGGCACAGTTCGGGAAATCTTGGAAAAACTGACGCCGGCCAAAGAGGAAAATCCGAAAAAGGAAAGGGCCGCTCTGGATCCTGCCGAAGATATTTCTCTTGACGATACGGGAAATGTTGTTGTTCCGGAGGAAATTGTTATCGGAAAGAGCAATGAACTTTTTGGAAATAAGATCTATGCAGCTCCGGAAGCGGTGGAAGAAGTAACGAGCGGTCTCAGCAAAGATCCTTTCCACATCGAAAATACGTTCCATAAAGTGCAGGATGCGGTGCAAAAGCAGATCAAGAAGGAAGTCATCGATGTAGCAAACAAAAATTATCAGCTCAAACCGAGAGCGGCGAAACAGGTCGAAAAGGCGGTCAATGAGCATATTTCTCGAGAAATTGAGCGTATTAAAACGGATACTCATCAGAAAATTGCCATTGCAAACGCTGAGTTTGAAAAGCGCAAAGCAGAAAGCACAACGTCTGAAGAGATAGAATCAGCGAGTAATGACTACCATAATACGCTGGATGAACTTGTGGCCAGTGCTGGTGACTCCTTAAAGTCTGCAACAGAAACCATATTTAAAGAAAATCAGAAAAATGTGGTTGAACAGATGGAAAAATTAAAGGCCGAAGAGAAAAAATCTGATTCTGAAGATTGGTCAAGAGCTCGGCTGAGGGGATTCTGCCGCAGTATTCCAAGCTTTGTCATGGCTTACGGTGATGAAGACTTAACCCTTGCCAATTTTGATGATTACACGGAAGATGATGTATTTAAAGAAGTAACGGGCATGCCGGAAGAAGACTTCCGTTATCTCCGTGATGGCGGAGAGCGAATCAGTGAAGCTACCGGTAAATTAGAACACTTTGAAGGACATTTGTTTAACGAAGTCGTTTTCAATGACTCCATCCAGGAATTCCTGAAGAAGAAAAAGGAACTTGCCAACTACTTCGACGAAAGTAAGAATGAAGATATTTTTGATTACATTCCGCCACAAAAGACGAACCAGATCTTTACGCCCAAAAAGGTCGTGCAGGACATGGTAGACCGCCTGGAAAAAGAAAATCCCGGATGCTTTGATGATCCAAATAAAACTTTTGCGGATCTTTACATGAAGTCCGGTCTTTTCATTACAGAAATTGTAAAGCGACTTTTCCGGTCGCCGAAGATGAAGCAGCTCTATCCGGACGATAAAGCGCGCATCGAGCATATCCTACGCAAACAGGTCTATGGCATGGCGCCGACGCGCATCATCTATCTCATTGCAACCAACTATATCCTTGGGTTTGATGAAACGCTGAAATTGGAAACGAAGAATTTTGTCCAAGCCGATGCTGCGGAAGCATCGAAAGATGGCACGCTGGAAGAACTGTGCCGAGAGTCGTTTAATTTGAAGTAAAAGTATGTGTCCTCACCCAAAAGGGGTGAGGACATGTTTAATGTGGGGAAAATTTCCCGTTTTAAGCGTAATATGTTTCTTTGTAGGGTATAAATAATCCATGCAAAATAAAGGAAGGTCTCCCCTGAAATAGCGTGATCTGTCATCAAAATAATAAGGGAGGCTAAGAACGAATTCGAGATGAAAAAGGTCCTCTGGAGCTTTCTCCTTAAGGCGGCAGAACCTATTGTAGGAAACAATGGGTTCTGCCGCCTTAGCGGTTAGTTAAAGAGGAATTGGGACAGGCTAAAAGCCCCACGCCATGCATAAGGGGCTGGAAAAATCAGGGAGGTGCTATGGGACGGGCAAGAGCAGCCATAGGAAATGTAAGCTCCATTTTCCGCATGTAATGAGGCTGCAAGACAATCTTATGGGGGGACTTTCGAGAAAATGCCGACACATATGCGTGCCTCATCAACCGATTCGCTTTCTTTTTCCGTGGCATATACTGCATGGCGTTGCTCTGCCATTTTTTCTGTCTAGAATGTATCCGTCCTCGCAGCCATTGGGACAGGAGTATCTGGTTCCCTTTGGCGGTTCACCGACGCCTTTTTTCAAAAGCCCAATAAGATAGGCGGACTCATTACGAATTTGCCCATAAGGCATGTATTTACTCATGACGCGCATAGCGCCTTTGATTGTTTCCGTGTTCCACTTGCGCAAAACTGCATTGGCAATGGCGGCATTCATACCGAGCTCCTCAATGAGTGTTTTACGAAGGCCATCTTTTTGTGCTTTTTCTTCGGGAGAATCGACCTTTTTCGCTTTTCCATTAAGTCCCGTTTCTTTTACTTCTTCCCCGAACACAGCGAAGAGATGATCTGCCCTTTTCATATTTTTTTGGGAAGGTGTTGCTTCACAAATTTCCAGTTCAAGCGGCGGCACAAAAAAGTCATGATCACTCGTTTGCTTTTTCCCCTGTTCTACATTTACAGACGTTACTTGTTTAGAAAAACATGTTTTGTTGTTTTTATTATGTTTATGTAAATATAAAGATGAATAGTCTATATTCGCGCGCGAGGCTTCTTTTTGAGTGGATGTCACGGTTAACGCATTTTTATCCGAATCCGTTGTAACCCGCATAGAATCTGCATCTTCCTCATATGTCACGGTTATGTCACGGTCACTTTTATTGTGACATGTCACACCCTCATTTTCTTCAAAATCGTGACATGTCACGTTTACCTGCTGGAAATCCGTGACAAAAGATTCTTCTTTGCCTTGTATTTTTTCATTTATGTCACGGATATTTTTGTATCCTTGAGGGAGCACTTCTGTCCCTGATACATAAATTTCTTGAATTTCATTTTTGGTTTGAGAAGATTTCTTAGCTTCTTTTTTTGTTTTTTCCTCTTGCTCGCAGCGCAGTTTTTCTTCTCGTAGTTTTTTGTTTAAACGGCAACGACGCTGACGAATGGCGTCATTAGACAGGCCTTTTTCCTCTTTAGACGCGTTTTTAATGGTTCCGCCGATTGCAAGATAGTGTTTCCAATTTTTGATGCGAATAACGCCATGATTGCACTTTAGAAGACCGCAATGATCAAAGTAGCGGATGCCTTCCATGATTTTAAATGTTCCATCGGAAAGGTGCAGTTTCTGCAGGAGGATATCCTTATCAAAGGGCGCACCATTTGGGGCGGAAATTTCGCCGTTTTTATCGAGTTCGGCTGCAAGCGTAAGAAGACGCAGCCAAAGCATGTTGTATGTGTATTGTCTGTCCGCCATGAGGGGCGTAATCATTTTCATGCTGTCGTCGTTTAATAATTCAATCAGAGATTTTAGATTTGTCATGGTGAAAGTTCCCTTCTTTGATGACGTGATTTACTCATTTGGGCAAAAAATATAGGACCGCAGGAGCGGTCCTATATGCATGTTAAAGGCAGTTTACGCTGCCTTTTCGTAAGTTCCTCGTCTTTTGAAGGAGTCTATGGTACCGGCTGTAGAGTGTCTTTGGTGGAATATGATGTTTTTGGGCGAGCATTTTAAAAGAGCCATTCTTTGTTGCCGATTCAATCAGTAAGTTTCTTTCTTCGGTTGTAAGTTGATTGAGCACCTCTTTTACGGTCTTGATTTTTTCTTTCATGTCAAGATGATGATCCATTTCATAAGTATCTTCTTTAAAAATTTGGTCTAAGCTAACTTCTGACTGTCGGTATCTTGCTTCTTTGCGCTGATAATTACGGAGCGTGTTTAGAAGGAAAGTTTTGGCATAACCAGGAAATTTCTCTTCAGGTCCTTCGTAGCGAAGCGCTGCTTCTAGAAGGGCAATGGATAAAATGGAATGAAGATCTTCTCGTTTTAAAAGATTTCTTTCCTTTTTCTCGAAATGTTTCAAAAGAGGCTGAAATTTTTTTAGAAGGTTCACCATTTCGCACTTTCCTTCGTTTGTCCCCGCGAGTTTGCGCAGCTGATTCATGGTAGCTTTACCTCTACAAGCTTAATCAATTCATCAATACGGTGGCAATGGAGGCATTTGCACAGACGAACTAAAACCGTAAGCGTTGGACGATAGGAATCGTCATTTGCCTTATAACTTGCATAAATCCGATTTAAGGTGGCTCTGCTGATTCCTGCCATGCGTGCGACTTGGCCGATTGAGAGATGTCGTTGTTTGATAAGGGTAAACATTGGATTATACTCAATTCTCATTGTTATAATCTCCTTTTCTACTTGGAATTGGAATGATCCGGAGCAGATCGCAGTGCGTCATTGTGTTTCATCATTACAAAAAATAGTACAAATTCATGGCCATGTAGATGTGCATATTGCAATGATTCAAATAATAAGAATGCTAAAAAATAAGAAAATATCAAATTTTTCAACAAACACGACTTTTTTATAATATCATAAATAATCAAGATTACAATAAGCATTTTTATTATAATAGAGAGAAATGTATCACCCATGATACACTTTTAATCCTGAAATGCGCACCATTCCTTTATTCTTTAAAATTCAAAATATTTTTTAAAAATTTTGAAGAAATCCATAAAGTGCAGACACTTATATAGTGTAAGGCGAAATGGGGAAGATGAGCTTCCTACCGCCAAAAATGATGAGGAGTGTGGAAACATATGAAAAGACTATCGCGTTGGGACGTTTGCCGAAGGGCGGAAAAGGACTATGGGAAACTATCCCATATCTATCTTCACTGGACAGCCGGATTTTATGATCAGACCTTTCCTGATTATCATCTTAATGTCACGGGAACAGGGGATGTCCTCAGCGCATCGGATTGCTTTACCGAGCTTTTATCCCACACCTATCTCCGCAATAGCGGCGCCATCGGGATTGCCATGTGCTGCGCTAAGGACGCCGTCATGTACGCCGACCGATCTTTTGACTTGGGTGTTTTTCCGCCCTCCCCGGTGCAGGTGGAAGAAACGGCGGCCCTCGTGGCACTCCTGACCCTTACCCTTGATATTCCGCTTGACAAAGCGCATGTCATGACTCATGCGGAAGCAGCTGACCTCGACGGATACGGACCAGCCCTGGCGGGAACGAACCGATTCGAACGCTGGGATCTGTACGAAATCAAAGATGGAGATGGAAAGTGGAAATATGGGGGAGACGTCCTCCGCGGAAAAGCTCATTGGTACCGACATCATTTGGCATCGCTCTTACCCTTTCAGTTAGCTTACTGATTGAAATCGTAAGCGTCTGCCTCATGTTCCACATTCCTTTATCGCTCAATCGTCAAAATACTAAGGAGGAAACACAGAATGGAAAACATCAAAGAAGTCACTCTGCAGCTCGAAAACGTGAACGAAGTCAACGGTAAGATGAAGACGACCCGCGTCACTTATAAGGGTATGAACCCTGACGCCGAGGATGCAAAGCTGCTGGAAGCTGGAAAGGCCATTGGCAGCCTCATGGAAGACACGCCGGAAACCATCTATGCCGTTAAACGTGTCGAACTGAAGGCGTAAGCCTAAAACCCACCATCGACTAGGACGTCCCCTAAAAGCGCTCTCGCCGCTTTTTAGGGCCACTTAAGCGAGAACTTAGACCCCAAAGGAGAATCATTATGTCTCAATCTCTCGAAATGATCTTTAAACTTGGTGACAACAAAAGCAAGACCATCCGTATTGCAGCTCCTATTGCTGATATCAGCAGAGCCAATGTGGAACCGGTCATGCAGAAACTTATTGACCTCAACGTCATTGGCGACAGCGTAAGTAAGCAGCTTTCCGCCATTAAGGGCGCAACGCTGAAAGAAACCACAAAGGTTTTTGAAGTGCTGGAAGCAGCTGAAGACGAACCCGTTGCCTAAGCTTTATCATGGATAGCATGTCCGTTCTGCTCGGTCAGGCCGCCCAGTACGGCTTTCCCATGGTAATCAGCTGGTATCTGCTTGTTCGCATGGAAAGTAAACTTGACGCTCTGACCGTCAGCATCAATATGTTGCGTGAAATCGTGACGAAATAAGAAAATCCCGCAGCCCGAAAAGGCTGCGGGATTTTTGCATATTTGAATGTTCGATAGGCGATATCAGAATATAGTATAATAAGATATATAGACATAATATATATTTTTTGCTATAATTTACGCGCAATGGAAAACATTGTTTTCAAAAAGAGATCGTGAGAGATGGATTGGAGACCCATTTCTCACGGTCTTTTTTGTGTTTATCTATATGTAAAATGAGATAGCTGGAAGGAGTAAATCATTTCCCTCAAATGAAGCTAAAGAAGAATCATACTTTAGCAGAATTGTTGAAGAGAAGGAAATAATAATCCCAATTGAGTATAGATTTTATATTTAAATTTAAATTTAAATTTAAATATAAAATCAAAGATGCCTAAGTAAAAAATATTTCTTGGTAGGGAAAAATAGTCCTTGTAAAATAAAAGGGAGACCCCTATTGCTGAAATCGTGTTGTCTAGACAATGCCTATCAAAATAAGGGAAGGTCTCCCCTGAAATAGCGTGATCTGTCATCAAAATAATAAGGGAGGCTAAGAACGAATTTTAGATGAAAAAGGTCCTCTGGAGCTTTCTCCTTAAGGCGGCAGAACCTATTGTAGGAAACAATGGGTTCTGCCGCCTTAGCGGTTAGTTAAAGAGGAATTGGGACAGGCTAAAAGCCCCACGCCATGCATAAGGGGCTGGAAAAATCAGGGAGGTGCTATGGGACGGGCAAGAGCAGCCATAGGCCACGTAGGATCCATTTTCCGCATGTAATGAGGCTGCAGCACAATCTTATAGGGGGCTTTCAAGAACATGTCGACACATACCAGGAACCCAAAGCTACAGCAAAATTTCCTCCGATATGATATAATAAACTGTCAAACTGTCATTTAATCCTACGTGAGGAGGGTTCCATAGGATGCGTATCTTCATCTCGGCCGGTGAAGCTTCCGGCGACCTGCATGCCGCGGCCCTGACGAGGGAAATTCTTTCCCTTGCACCTGATGCCGAAGTGTTTGGCATGGGCGGCGACGCGCTCCGGTCTGCTGGCGGAGAGGTTATTTTTGATTATAAAGACAACAGCGTCATGGGCTTTGTTGAGGTCCTCCGGAAACTACCAGACCTGTTTCGGCTCCGGGATGCTTTTCGCCAGGTTATGGTGGAACGGAAACCGGATATTTTTGTGACTGTCGATTATCCAGATTTTAATATGCGTGTGGCCAAGGTCGCAAAGCAGTTAGGTATTCCCGTTTTTTCCTTCATTCCGCCTTCGGCGTGGGCCTGGCGGCGGGGGCGGGCCAAGATGGTAGCCCGTCTGGCAGCCCGTGTGGCCTGCATCTATCCTTTTGCTTATGAGGTCTATAAGGAAGCCGGCGCGCCTGTTGAATTTGTGGGCAATCCTCTTGTTGATATCGTAAAACCTACGATGAGCCAATTAGAAGCCCAAAAGGCGGTCGGTAAAAGGCCAGGCCATCCGCTCATCCTGTTGCTCCCAGGAAGCCGTCAGGGTGAACTTCGAGGCGTCCTTCCCGTGATGCTTGAAGCATTGCCGCTTATCAAAAAGGACCAGCCTGATGCGGATTTCATTCTCCAAAAGGCGCCCAATGTGGATCGTCGGGAGCTCGAAGCAGCCCTTGATACGTCCAAGATTCCCGTCCGCATTGTCGAAGGGCATCCCTATGACACTATGGGTGCCTGCGACGCGGCCCTTGCTACGAGCGGGACCGTCGTCCTGGAAGCGGCCCTCATGGATCTTCCCAGCGTCATCTGTTACAAGGCAAGTCCCATCAGCATGGCCATTGCTAAAGCCCTCGTCAAAGTGAAATATGCAGGCCTGCCCAATCTGTTAGCAGGCCGGGAAATCCTGCCCGAACTCATTCAGGAAAAGATGACGCCGGAAAATATGGCCCGTCATGTCCTGCGCTTTTTGGATCCTGCCGAAGGGGCCAAGGTCCATCAGGATCTTCGGGAGGCCATTTATAAGCTCGGAGCTCCGGGCGCCGTCAAGCGGACGGCTGCCCTTATACTTGAAACTGCCAAGGAGAAGAAATGAACCTATATCTTAGAATCCTCAAATTCATTCGTCCCTATTTGGGACGCCTCATTGCAGCCGGTTTCTGTACGGTCATGACGGCCGCTGCCAACCTTTATGTGCCGTGGATTGTCCGCGATGTCATTGATAAGGTCTTCCAGAACAAGGATAGTGATCTCCTTAATTTGATTTCCCTTGGAATCGTAGTCATTTTCTTTGCCCGCGGCATTTTCTACTATGGTCAGAGCTATCTCATGAACTATGTCGGCGAGAGCATTGTCATCGATGTACGAGGAATTGTCTACCGCAAGCTCATGACTCTGTCGACTCATTTTTTTGACACGAATAAGCTGGGTACCATCATGAGCTATGTCACAAACGATGTGGCAGCCCTCCAAGGCGCCATGGTGGCCAATTCCATTGAAATCATCACGGAAACGAGTGTCCTTATCGGGAGCGTCGGCGCCATGGTCTACCTTGACTGGAAGCTGACCCTTTTTACGTTCTGTACTTTCCCAGTGGTTCTTTTCTTCATGGATTTCTTTGGCAAGAAGATTCGCAAGAGCGGCCACCGTATCCAGCAGGCAACGGCGGATATTACGTCGATCCTGCAGGAAACCTTGGCTGCTACGCGTGTTGTGAAGAGTTTTGTCCGTGAACCCTATGAAATTGCCCGCTTCGATCAGCAGAACAAGGCCAATTTCTACGCCAATATGAAAAGTGCCAAGCTCATGGGAACCCTGTCTCCTGTCATTGAGTTCATTGCGGCCCTTGGGGTCACGGCCATCATTTGGTTTGGCGGCCGTTCCGTCATCGGCGGTGACATTACGGCGGGGTCCCTTGTGGCTTTCCTCGTCTATGCCATCAATATTTCCAATCCGATCAAGCGGATTGCCCGCGTATTGGGAAGCATCCAAAAGGCGCTTGCCGCGGCTGAACGTGTCTTTTACATCATGGACCTGACGGATACGATTCCGCAGAAGCCTGATGCCATCACGCTGCCCAGTGTTGAGGGAAATGTGGAATTCCGTCATGTATCCTTTGCCTACAATAAAGGGGAGACCATTCTTCACGATGTGAGTTTTTCTGCAAAGCCCGGTCAAGCCATTGCCCTTGTGGGGCCTTCCGGTGCCGGTAAGTCAACGGTGGCAAGCCTTTTGCCCCGTTTTTATGACGTGACGGAAGGGGCCATCTTTGTTGACGGCCACGATGTTCGGGATGTGACGCTTGCCAGCTTGCGCGAACAGGTCGGCATTGTGCCTCAGGAAACCAACCTCTTTAACGACACGGTCTATAACAACATCCTTTATGGACGGCTGGATGCAACGCGGGATGAGGTCATTGCAGCGGCTAAAGCCGCAAATGCCGATGAGTTTATCCAGCAGCTGCCTAAGGGCTATGATACACAGCTTGGTGACCGGGGCGTCAATATTTCCGGCGGCCAGCGCCAGCGCATTTCCATTGCCCGGGCCATCCTCAAGAACCCCCGTATCCTGATCCTTGACGAAGCAACAAGTGCCCTTGACACGGAAAGTGAACGTATCGTCCAGGAGGCCTTGGACCGCCTGATGGTGGGGCGCACGAGCTTTGTTATTGCTCACCGGCTGTCGACGATCCAAAACGCTGCCAAAATCATTGTCCTTGATAAGGGCTCCATCGTAGAAGAAGGTACCCATCAGCAGCTCATGGCAAAACATGGTCTTTATGCCCATCTGCACGATATCCAGTTCAAGGAGAACCAGACGGCATCCGGCACTTTTGGGGATGACGCAAGTGAAGACGCCTAAAAGGTACGGGAGATAGGCTTCCCGATAAAGTGAAACGAGGGTGACTCATGTATTATCTGTATAACTTCCTGGCAGTGATGCTGCTGATCTTTTTTGTACTGCCTTATTTCATCTGGCGCTATTTCCGGGAAAAAGGATTTCCCCGCCGCTTCCGCCAGAGCATGGGCTTTATTCGTGACGATGAAATCGCAGCTGTTGCACACCAGAATTGTATCTGGATCCACGGGGCCAGCGTAGGTGAAATTGTGGCCACAAGCCCCCTTGTGAAGGAAATCCGCAAGGCTATGCCTGATGCCAAGATCCTGGTTTCTGCCGTGACGACGGGGGGCTATAACATGGCCCACCAAATCATTCCCGAGGCGGACGCCATCATCTATTTCCCGCTTGATATGCCGTTTGTATCCGAATCCTTTGTCAAGCGCATCATGCCGCGTATCTTCATGCCTGTGGAAACGGAGCTGTGGCCGAATTTCCTGCGTGCCATCAAGCGCCGCCGCATTCCCGTCATGATGGTAAACGGCCGTATTTCCGATAAATCCGTCAAAAGTTACCGGTACCTTTACGGCATCCTTGATGATATGATGGGAAGCGTGACCCGTTTTTGCATGCAAAGTTCCATTGATGCCGAATACATTGAGCATCTGGGCGCGGAAAAGCGCCGCATCTATATAACGGGCAATACGAAATTTGATCAGACCTATGCAGAAGTGACGCCCGAAGACCTCAAGACCTACAAGGAAGAACTCGGTCTTTACGATGATTATCCAGTCATCGTCGCGGGGAGCACCCATCCGACGGAAGAAGAAAAGCTTTTTGAAGCCTTTACAGAAGTCCAAAAGGAATTTCCTAGGGCACGGCTCCTCATTGCCCCGAGAAAGCCGGGACGGACCCATGAAATCACGCGTCTTGCCGAACGTTTCGGTCTCACGGTAGGCCTGCGCTCCGTCCTTCGCGACGAAAAAGGGCAGCGGCCGCGTTACCCTGTCATCCTCATTGATACGATCGGGGAATTGGGCCGCATCTATGCCGTGGGTGATGTCGTTTTTGTCGGCGGCAGCCTTATCAACCATGGCGGGCACAATGTCCTTGAACCGGCGGCTCATGCCAAACCCATCATTGTGGGTCCGAGCATGTCAAACTTCAAGGATTCCTTCTCTCTTTTGAGCAAGGTGGGAGCCTGTGTCCAAATTCGGGATACAAAGGAACTGACGGCTATGTTCCTTACAATCCTGCGTGATGACGCACTCCGTAAAAAGATGGGCGACGCGTCCATCCAGGTTATCCGCGAAAACCGCGGAGCCGCGGTCCGCACCATTGGCTATCTTAAGGAACTCCTGCGGCTTACAGCCACAGAGAGCATGGTCAACACCCACTATAAGATCAGCACGCGCAACATCAACGATGAAGTATCGCCCCGCATGCGCCCTGGGGATGCAGTGACACAATATTTGATCCAGCTTTCCCATGGTGAGGACAACAATGTGCTGGACTGGTTGGTCCTTTCCTTGCTCCGCGTCCTATCCGTACTTTATGAAGTGGGGGTTCGCCTCAAACTGAGCTGCTACAATCACCATCTCCTGCCGACAACAAAGCTGGACTGCTGCGTCATCAGCATTGGCAATATTACGGTTGGCGGTACCGGAAAGACCCCAACCGCCCAGAAAGTGGCTCTTATGATCCGCGACATGGGGTACCGTGTCGTTATTTTGAACCGCGGCTATCGGTCCCACTGGCAGGAAAAGATCGGTGTTGTTTCCGACGGCAAAAAGATCTACATGACTGCCTATGAAGCCGGTGACGAAGCGTTCCTCATGGCAAAACAGCTGCCTGGGATCCCCGTTGTCATTGGGAAGGAACGCGCCATTACAGGTCAGTATGCTGTCGACAAATTCAAGGCTGAAGTCATTATCCTCGATGATGGCTACCAGCATTGGCAGCTCCACCGGGACCTGGATGTGGTCCTTGTGGATACGCTCAATATGTTTGGCAATGGCAGCATCCTTCCCCGAGGCACCCTGCGCGAACCGCTGAAGAACCTCAGCCGCGCCGACCTCTTCCTGCTCACCAAATGCGACCAGAGTTCACCCATTTCCCGGGCCACGCTCTGCGACCAATTGCATCGCTACAAACCCAATGCGCCCATTGTGGAGAGTATCCACAACCCCTGTGCGTTCATTGAGATTGCCGATTGGTATAAAAATGATGGCTCCAAGGCACTTCCCCTTGAGGCACTCAAGGGACAGGAAGTCATGGTCTTTTCGGCCATTGGCAACCCGTCAAGCTTTGAACAGACCATGGCTGGTGAAGGGCTTCAGATTGCAGAAGCCATCCGTTACCCGGACCATCATGATTATGGCATGGTGGAAATGCAGTACATCATGGAACGGGCCATCAGCAAACGGGTCACGGCCCTTGTCACAACAGGCAAGGACGCCGTTAAGATCCCGACAGAATTCATCTACCTCCATCGTGAGGTCCCCCTCTATGTCCTAGACATGGAAATCCAGATCACCAGTGGGGAAGAGGCGTTTGTGAAAACGATTACCACTGCCATCGAAAAGGAGAACAAAAGACAATGAAAGTTTTATGTGTGATTCCGGCGCGTTATGCTTCTACCCGTCTGCCGGGGAAACCTCTTGCAAATCTGGCCGGTAAGCCCATGATTCAGCGTGTCTACGAACGGGCAGCCCAAGCCAAGATTCCTGATGAGATCATTGTTGCTACCGATGATGAACGCATCAAGGAAACCGTGGAAGGCTTTGGCGGCAAGGCCATGATGACGGCGGCTACGCACCCGTCCGGTACGGACCGTCTTGCTGAGGTCGCCTTGAGCTATGATAAGGTCGATGTCATCATCAATGTCCAAGGGGATGAACCGATGATTCCGCCAGAACTGATTGATTCCCTCTGTGAAGCTTTCGAAAATAACGACCAGCTCCAGATGGCGACGGCAAAGACCCTTATGGATGCGTCAGAATATGACGATCCCAACGCGGTCAAAGTGGTTACGGACCAAAGTGGTTATGCCATCTATTTCTCTCGCAGCTTGATTCCGTATCCCCGTCACAAGACACCGGAGTTCAAAGTGTATAAGCATATTGGTATCTATGCATACCGTCGTGACTTTCTATTGAAGTTTGCGGCACTGCTTCCTACGCCTCTTGAACAGATTGAAGGTCTGGAACAGCTGCGTGCCCTGGAAACGGGAGCCAAGATCAAGGTTCTCACGACGGATTTCAAAGGCATTGGCATTGATACGCAGGAAGATCTGGATCGGGCCAACAAGGTCTTTGAACTGGAAGAAGAAAAGAAACGTCAGGAAGAAGCGGCACGAGCTGCCGAGGAAGGAAAGTAACATGAAGACCGTAGCGATTGGTAATTACAAAGTCGGTGCCGGCCATCCGCTCCTTGTCATGGCTGGTCCCTGCGTCCTGGAAGGCTATGAACGGAGTCTCATGATCGGAAGACGGGCCAAGGCCATCTGTGAAAAGGTGGGCCTGCCCTATGTTTTCAAAGCTTCCTTCGATAAAGCAAATCGTTCGAGCCTTACGGCTTTCCGCGGCCCGGGTCTGGAAGAAGGGCTTGAAATCTTGAAGCAGATCAAAAAGGACCTGGGCGTCCCTGTTGTATCTGATGTCCATGAAACCTATCAAGTGGAAAAAGCAGCGGAAGTCCTCGATATCATCCAGATCCCGGCTTTTCTCTGCCGCCAGACGGACCTGCTCGTGGCAGCTGCCCATACAGGCCGCGTGGTGAACGTCAAGAAGGGCCAGTTCCTGGCTCCGTGGGACATGAAAAATGTCATCAATAAGCTCGTCGGGTCTGGAACCGAAAAGATCATGCTGACTGAGCGCGGGGCCAGTTTTGGCTACAACACGCTGGTAACGGACATGCGGAGCCTTCCCATCATGCGTGACTTCGGCTATCCGGTCATCATGGATGTGACGCACAGCGTACAGATTCCTGGCGGCAAGGGCACAAGTTCCGGCGGCCAGAGCCAGTATGCGCCCCATATGGCCCGCGCGGCTGCAGCAGTCGGTGTCGATGGTCTTTTTATGGAAGTCCATGACAATCCGGCAGAAGCCCTTTCCGACGGGCCCAACATGATTGCCCTTGACAAGATGGAACAGGTCCTTTTGGACGCTAAAGCCATTGATGCCATTGGGCGTAGGGAGTGATACCATGTTTGAACGCGCAAAAGAAGCTCTCCAGATCGAGGCGGATTCCATATTGGAACTGATTCCCCGTGTCGATGAACATTTTGGAGCGGCTCTGGAAATGATCCTTCACTGCCCCGGCCGCATCATCGTAACGGGGATGGGAAAAAGCGGCATCATTGGCCGCAAGATTGCAGCAACCCTTGCCAGCACGGGGACACCGTCCTTTTTCCTGCATCCTGCCGAAGCCATTCACGGCGATCTCGGCATGGTGACACAAGGTGACGTGGTCCTTGCCATTTCAAATAGTGGGGAAACGGGCGAGGTGCTTCATATCCTGCCCAGTATCCGCCGCATTGGGGCCCGCATCATTGCCATGGTGGGCAAGCCGGAGTCGACCCTTGCCAAGAACGCGGATATTGTCCTTGATGTCGGGGTCAAGAAGGAAGCCTGTCCTTTGGGCCTTGCGCCTACGAGCAGTACGACGGCAACCCTCGCTTTTGGCGATGCCCTTGCCATGGAGCTGCTGTCGGCCCGCCATTTTACGGAAAATCAGTTTGCCATCTACCATCCCGGCGGAAGCCTGGGCAGGAAGCTGCTCCTTACGGTTGGGGATATCATGCACAAAGGGGATGAAAATCCGCTGGTGCCGTCTGACATGACGGTAAAGGATGCGCTTTTTGTCATTACCGATAAAGGTCTTGGTGCTGTATCCGTTGTCGATGGACAGGGCCGGCTGAAGGGACTTCTCACGGACGGCGATATCCGCCGCGGCTTTGCAAAGAGCCTTGATTCCCTCAATAAACCGGTTTCTGAACTCATGACAAAGTCGCCGAAAACCATTACAGCAAGAAAACTGGCTGCAGAAGCCCTTCATCTCATGGAATCGAATAAACCCCATCCGATCACGGTCCTGCCCGTTGTGGATGAAGAAAAGAAAGTCGTCGGCCTGCTCCATATGACCGATCTTGTGCATCAGGGAGTGGTATAAATGATGAAAGACGAAGAGTTTGCCAAGATCCGTCTCCTTGCCCTCGATGTGGACGGTGTCATGACCGATGGATCCATCATCATTGGTCAGGAAGATGAACTCAGCAAACATTTCAATGTACGCGATGGCCTGGGCATCAGCCTTGCCATGAGAAATGGTATCCAAGTGGCCCTGATAACGGGGCGTCACAGCGAGATTGTACTGCATCGCGCCATGGAACTTGGCGTCAGCAATGTCTATGAAAATGTAATCTATAAAGGAAAGACCCTCGTTGAAGCGGCCCAGCGTCTGGGTATCCCGATGGAAGCCGTGGCTTTCATGGGGGATGACCTCAATGACCTGCCGGCCTTTAGCCGCGCGGCCTATTCCTTTGCCCCCAAGGACGCGGCGCCTGAGGTAGCAGCCCGTGCCGATTATGTCTGCGAAAAAAAAGGGGGAGAAGGCGCTGTCCGTGAAGTCTGCGAGAAGATCCTCAAGGCCAAGGGGCTTTGGGATGGCATCGTGGAAGGGTATCTGGTAAAAGGGTATGGTGACAGACAGTAATGCTTTATGCGATTCTCAAAGGGATGAGCACCTTCGTTTCCTGGCTTCCTTATAAATTTGTGGTCCGCCTGGGACGAAATTGTGGTAAACTATACTATCATATTGCCAAAAAGCAACGCGTCCGTGCGGAAAAGACCATCATGGAGCGAATGGGCATGGAGGAAAAAGAGGCCAAGGAAACCATTTACCGCCTTTTCCTCAATCTAGGCATGACCTTTATGGAAATGCTCTACATGCCTGCCCTCAATAAGGACAACATCCGCGGCCTTGTGACCTTTGATCGGCCCGATGTCCTTTGGGAAGCCCTCAGTAAGAAAAAAGGGGTTGTCATGCTCGCCTGCCACATGGATAACTGGGAATGGCTCGGAGCGGCCTTGGCTCTTAATGGATTTCCCCTCAGTGCTGTGGAAAAACCTCAGCCCAATCCGGTCTACAGTGATTTCATGAATGAGCTGCGCCGCGGTGTCGGGCAGGAAATCTTTGCCCGTGGGACCAATGAGATCCTCGGCTGTGCCCGGGCGATGAAAA
Source organism: Acidaminococcus sp. AM33-14BH (assembly GCF_003603525.1). Classification (NCBI taxonomy): domain Bacteria; kingdom Bacillati; phylum Bacillota; class Negativicutes; order Acidaminococcales; family Acidaminococcaceae; genus Acidaminococcus; species Acidaminococcus sp. AM33-14BH. The sequence continues at coordinate 200,641 of NZ_QTNG01000001.1, forward strand.
AAGGCCGGATGCTGGGCCTGATTGCCGACCAGGACGGGGGCTATAACGGCATCTTTGTGCCGTTTTTTGGGAAGATGGCTTCGACACCGGAAGGTCCGGCGTATTTTGCCCGCAAGTTCAAGGCTCCTATCATTCCCATCTTCATCATCCGCAAGAAAAATGGCTGCGGCCACCGCGTGTTTGTGAAGGATCCCATTTATTACGAAGATACGGGAGACCGCAAAAAGGATGATTACAACGTGACGCTCAAGATGACCCAAGAAGTGGAAGCCATTATCCGCGAATATCCGGACAACTGGATCTGGTTCCAGCACCGGTGGAATACACCTTATGAAGGATAAGAAAGGAAAGCGATTCATGCGCTCTGATAAACGGACAATCATGATGGTCATTGGGGCCGTGCTGCTCATGGGCGGCGTCATTGCTTGGCTTCTGTCAAGCAAACCCACGGCAGGAACGGTCAAGAAGGCCAAGGAAACAGATCCTCATCAGGTCATTGGATCCACTATCGAAGAAAACAAGGATGGCCGTAAGGTGTGGTCCCTGACGGTGGAATCCATGGTCTACGATAGGAAGGCGCAGATTGATCATATGAAGGGCATCAAAGGGACCTTCTATGATGAAGATGGTTCAACCATGACCGTCACAGCTGATGAAGGGGACGTGGATGTAAAAACAAAGAGCGTCATCCTTACAAAGAACCCCAAAGGCACGACCAGTACCAATGGGACCGTGACGGCCGATAAGATTACCTGGAACAACGAAAAGCAGATTGTCATTGCCGAAGGCCATGCGCGGCTGACCAAGGATGACGTTGTTGCCACGGGAGGCAAGGCAACCTTCAATGTGCCTATGGAGCACGCCACGCTGGAACAGGATGCACATGTACAGAAGGGAGATTTTTAAATGAAAATGAAAGCACTTTTCCTCACTTGTCTCATGACAGGCCTTCTGTCCATGGGCGCTGTGGCTTTTGCCGCTTCAAGCGTCAGCGGTGACAAGGTGGAGTATGATTTTAAGAGCGGCCAGGCTGTGGCCGAAGGTAACGTGGAAATCCGCCACGATAAAGGACGCGCCACGGCTAGAAAAGCAGAATACAACACCAAGACCGGGGAAGGCAGCCTTGAAGGGTCCGTCGTTGCCGATCAGGAAGACGCTCATCTGACGAGTGCGTCCCTCATCATCAAGAATAAGGGCGATTATCTTTCCGCCATTGGCAATGCCGTCCTTAAAAAGGCGGACAAGACCCTGCGCGCGGAGCAGGTCAACTACGACTCGGCGGCCAAATACGCTGAAACTGTCGGCAGCTGGGCCCAGCTCACCATGGATGATGGGTCAAGCCTTGACGCGGCATCGCTTACGTATAACATGGAAACAAACAAGGCTTTTGCTGACGGGAATGTACGCCTGATCAGCCCGCCTCGGGATCTTACGGCCCGCGCTGATTCGGCTGAATATGACCTCAACGAATCCGATGGGACCATCCATCTGAACGGCCACGCGACAGCGACACAGGAAGGCAATACGGTCAGCGGCGATACGCTTACGATCCGCGGTGCCGGCGGCAAGATTGCCCAAGGCGATGGTGATGTGCGCATGGTCATCATTCCGCGCAAGAAGGAAGAGGCTCCCCGTGAGGAAGTCCCGACCTTCCAGATTGCAGGGCGCGAAGGTGTGCCCGATTCGGTCTATAAATTTTACAACTGGCCCGGTGAGCCTGTAACCATCGGTTCTGTTGATACGGAGCTTGCTTAAAGGAGAAAGAACCTGTGAAAATTCGTGCAAATGATCTGGTAAAGGAATATGGGGGACGCATCGTTGTTGACCATGTCAGCCTCGAAGTGGCCCAGGGGAGCATTGTTGGCCTGCTCGGTAAAAATGGCGCCGGCAAGACAACAACCTTTTATATGATCGTCGGTCTGGAACATCCAGATCGGGGCACGGTCCATTTGGATGAGCTTGAGGTGACGCACCTGCCCATGTATAAACGGGCGCTCGCGGGGATTGGATATTTGCCGCAGGAAGCGTCCATCTTTCGAAAATTGACGGTGGAAGAAAATCTCCTTGCCATCCTTGAGGACGTGGAGCCGGATGGAAAGAAACGCCAAGAAAAAATGGAGGCCCTTATTGAAGAGTTCCATATTGGGCATATCCGTAAGAGTCTGGGAACGGCCCTTTCCGGCGGTGAGCGCCGTCGTGTGGAGATTGCCCGTGCCCTTGCAACGGAACCGGCCTTCATCCTTCTTGATGAACCTTTTGCAGGCATTGACCCCATTGCCGTGGCCGATATCCAGGTCCTTGTCAAACATCTGGCCAAACGCGGCATTGGCGTCCTCATTACGGATCATAACGTGCGGGAAACGCTCAGCATCGTTGACAAGGCCTACATCCTGAACGAAGGCAAGATCATGGTCGAAGGCCCCAGTGAGAAGGTCGCTGCCGACCCGATTGCCCGGAAGTACTACCTTGGAAAAGACTTTAAGATGTGAGGCGTACCATGAGGATACTTGATAAATATATTTTAAAACAGATGCTGCAGCCCTTTGCTTTCGGGGTAGCTGCCTTTTCAACCATCTTTGTGGCAAGCTCCTTTCTTTTCCGCGTAACCCAGTACATTACGCAGTATGGGGCGTCCTATTCATCGCTTTTTCGTCTGTTCCTGTGCCTCATGCCGGAAGTCATCAACTACACTTTCCCCATGAGTATGCTGCTCGCCTCGCTTTTAACCATGGGACAGCTGTCTGGAAACAGCGAAATTACGGCTATGCGCAGTGGGGGAATGAGCTTCCGCCGTATTGCCATGCCAATCCTTGCCGCTGGATTCGTCGTCAGCCTTTTTTCCGTGGTCTGGGCTGAAAAAGTTGTGCCGCCGGCGAAAGCCGAGTATGAACGCATCATCCAGCAGGAAATCAAGAACAACACGAAACCCCGTACGCAGGACCATATCCTGCTGAAAAACATCTCCAAGGGCCAGCTGACGCGTCTTACTTATGCTCGGACCTTTGATGAAAAAGCTGGCGTCATGAAGGACATCACCATCGAGGATTGGGATAAGGGCCGCGTCGTCCGCATCCAGCGCACGCCTGAAGCCAAATGGCAGAATGGGACGTGGATCATGGAAAAGGGAACCATCACGGAAATCACAAACGAGGAAGGGCTCACGCGGACCATGACCTTTGATAAGCAGGTCCTTCCCATTACGGAAACGCCAAAGACCATCACCCTTGATCAGAAAGACCCTGATGAAATGACCATCGGTGAATTGAAGATGTACATTGGTATCTTGGAGCGGCAGTACCAGCCAACGAGCAAATACGTCATGGAAATCTACAGCCGCTTTACCGTGCCCCTTGCCAGCTTCTTCTTTGCTCTCATCGGCGTGCCGCTGGGTGTTCAGAGTCAGCGGGCAGGAACCAGTATGGGCCTTGGCTTTTCTGTGGTCATCATCTTTATTTACTACTCCATCATGACTTTTATGACCGGTCTTGGTCAGGGCGGCGTGATTCCGCCTTTTATCGCGGCGGCCGTGCCAAACTTCCTGTGCGGATGTGCAGGGGCCTACCTGATTTGGCAGAAGGATCACTAACTGTAACGTAATGCAGGAACCCTTCCGATTTCTTGCAGCCGCAAGCCTCCATGGCTTCCTTGCTTTTAAGGAAGCCATGGAGGCTTTTTTGATTTGCACGAAGATTCCTTTCTCATGGGGACTTCTTACGCCTCGGCGCTCCCTTTTTGAAGGACTGTTTGGATGCTCCCTTTGGGTCCGCCGTGTTGCGGAAAAGCCTGTAGATGGTGTTTTTTCAAACGCTTATTATTCTTAAAAGGGACTTTTTTACCAATGACCCCTTTCCCGTGCTGAAAGGCGGTTTTTACGCGATAATCGGGAAACATGTTTTTTTCAATTTACGGTATAATAAGAGTAGGCCTACAACGCTGCAGCAAGATCTGGATCCAGCACTAGAAATCGACAAAAAGGAGTATGCATCATGCAACAGAAACCAAACGGTTCCGACAGCGATTTTTCCTTTGATATCAAGCGTCATATCGGTGTTCTTTCGACGACGCCCCGAGGGTGGACAAAAGAACTCAATCTTGTTTCCTATAATGGCGGCCGCAGCAAGCTTGATATCCGCCTGTGGAGCGAGGATCACCAGAAGATGGGGAAGGGAATCACCCTGGTACGGGAAGAAGCCGATATCCTTTACGCCCTTTTGACGAATATGCGGAATAAAGAGGCCCCAATGCGGGGGCAGCGGTAAGAAATCCTAAGCGATAGTTTCATAGAGAAAAAGGAGCTTCAGTCCCTTGATCCGGAAAAGGGCTGAAGTTCCTTTTTGTGTTTGGAAATGGCGGTTTGGCCTTTTTCCCTGACAGCGCGAAGGCCTTTGACAGGATAACCATACTGCTTCAGGATGATCCAAAGGCTTCTTTAACGCAGGGCCTTTTCAACTAAGAAAATCCAGCAGCATGCTTTAGGCCTTGTTTCATCATCCTGACGAGTTGACGAGTCCGGATGAATGGCTGACAATCAGCCAATTCCCATTGCTCAAACCTCTTTTTTTCGCTACAATAAAGGTGTAACAAAGAGTCTGAAAAGACGTCAGAGGAGGTTCATATTGTGAAGGTTTCTGTTGTTATGCCTGTAACAGATGCACATAAAATGGCCCTTAAAAAGGCCGCTCCAAGCGCTGAATTTACGTTTGGAAAGGACGAGACTGCGCTCAAGGAGGCAGATGTCATCATTGGAAATATTGCGCCCCAGAAGGTCAAGACCTTGACCAAGCTGCGGTTCCTGCAGCTGAATTCAGCAGGAGCCAATACCTACTGCGAGCCTGGTATCCTGCCAGACGGTGTGGCTCTTACCAATGCTACAGGGGCCTATGGGATTGCCATCAGTGAACATATCCTGGCGACGGTCCTTTTTCTCATGAAGCGCCTTCCGACTTATTATGATCAGGGTAAGGCGCATCGCTGGGAAGACGCCGGTCCGGTGAATACGCTCTGCGGATCTACGGTCGCTGTCATTGGTTTTGGCGATATTGGCCGCCATTTCGGCCGCATTGCAAAAGCCATGGGAGCTCACGTCATTGGTGTCAGACGGCGCTCGTCCGACCTTGTTCCAGAAGCGGATGAAATGGGAACTTTTGCTTTGCTGGGGGATATCCTTTCCCGGGCTGATGTGGTCGTCTCCTGTCTTCCTGACACGCCGGCTACGCAGGGATTGTATACGGAAAAACGTTTCCTTGAAATGAAGGAAGGGGCTCTTTTTGTCAACATCGGCCGCGGCAATGCCGTCGACCAGGACGCGCTTAAGAAAGCTCTTCAAAGCGGACATCTTGCCGGCGCTGCTATTGATGTGGCAACGCCTGAACCGCTTCCTGAATCAGATCCCTTGTGGGAAGCACCGAACCTTCTTGTGACGCCGCACGTAAGCGGCGGGTACCATGCCCAATCGACGTGGGATGCAATCATTGCCATAAGCTGCCGCAACCTTGCGCATTTCATCAAGGGGGAACCCCTCGAAAATATTGTCGACAGGGAGACGGGTTATCGCAAATAGATGCCATTTTTTGGGATTTTCCTGCAAAATTGCGGACCAATCCATGATATAATACTTTATTCACTATGATGAGTTGAGAGGAGGCAGTACCATGTTTTATATGATTATCATGGGAATCCTTTCCCTGTGTGTAGCCATCTTTGCTGTTCAAAATGCCGTGAGCGTGGAAGTTTCCTTCCTCTTCTGGCATTTTTCCATGAGTCTTGCCTTGATTATCATTGGCTCCCTTCTCATTGGCCTTGTCCTGTCAGGTCTCATTGCCCTTAAAGTAAAGGCCGGTCACTTCATGAAGGAACGCCGCCTCAAAGGGCAGATCAAGGCCCTTGAAGAGGAAAATGCCGAGAATCGGCGCAAGATGGGGACGGTTCCCCATTTTAAAGCAAGACCTAAGGCCTCTGACGCGCCCCAAACGGATGATGATCCCATCATCAAACCATTTGACCCAGGAAAGTAGGAATTTCGTTCATGATTTGCAGTAAAATCAGTCACAAGGCAGGGCCCCTTGACCCTGACCTTTTGGAAACGGGAAAGGCCCTGGGCCTTTCTCCTGTTCTTATGGGGATCCTCAAGCGAAGGAACCTGACGGACCCTGAAGCCATCCGGACCTTTCTTGACGGCAGCCCCGAACCTTTTCATGACCCCTATGGACTGCTCCATATGGAGCGGGCCGTCACGAGGATCTGTGAAGCCCTCAGCAAGGAGGAGAAGATAACGATCTACGGGGACTATGACGTAGACGGGACTTCTGCCAGCTCCTTGCTCTTTCTCTTTTTAACAAAAAATTTGGGCGCCAAGGCTGCCGTTTATATTCCTCGACGCGATACAGAAGGGTACGGACTCAACCTAGAGGCCCTTGAAAAGATTTACGCTGGTGGATCGACCCTTGTTATTACTGTCGACACGGGAATCAGCGGAGCGGATGTGATCAAGAAAGCCCCCACCGGTCTTGACGTCATCATAACGGACCACCACCTGGCTCCGCAGGAGCTTCCGCCGGCCTACACGGTCGTAAATCCCAATCAGCCTGGTGATTCATACCCAGAAAAGGGCATCTGCGGCTGTGGGGTGGCTTTTAAGCTCTGTCAGGCCCTGTGGCAGCATTTTCATCCCGAAAGTGCGCTTTGGACAGATCTGATCGAACTTGCTGCCGTGGCAACGGTAGCGGATGTGGTGCCCCTTGTAGGGGAAAACCGGGAGATTGTTCGCAGGGGACTCAAGAAAATCGCCAATACGTCTCTTGTGGGACTGCGCGCCTTGATCCAGTCGGCGACGCGGGAAGGTTCCCCCATTACGAGTGACACCATTGGGTTTGGCATCGGGCCTCGCATCAATGCCGCTGGACGCCTGGACGACGCCATGCTTGCCGTAAAGCTGCTGATAACAAGTGACAGCGAGGAAGCCAAGAACCTTTCCCGTGAACTCAATGACCTCAACGCCAAGCGCCAGGAAATCAGTCAGCGCATCTTTGAAGAGGCAGAAGCCATGCTGACCGCGTCGGGCAGGGTCCCGACCTGGGGCATTGTCCTTGCCAAAGAAGGCTGGCATCCTGGTGTCATTGGTATTGTGGCGTCCCGACTGACCGAAAAATACCATGAACCGACAATCCTGATGTCCATCAAGGACGGCATTGCCAAGGGGTCATGCCGCAGTATTCCTCCGGTCCATCTTTATCATGCCCTGGAAGCCTGCCGCCCCGCCCTGATCCAGTTTGGCGGCCATGCCCAGGCAGCGGGCCTGACCATGGAAGCAGATCAGGTGGACGAATTGCGGCATCTTTTTACAGAGGCCGTGAAAACGGCCCTCCATGGCGAAATTTATGAACCGGAAGTGGAACCGGATTATTTCATTCCCGAAGGGGAGGCTGTGACGGAAAAAATTGTCCACGAACTTGAACGGCTCCAACCCTTTGGCCAGAACAATCCGGCTCCGATCTTGGGATTTGAAAGGGCCGTCATCACGGGCGTGCGCACTATGGGAAAGGACGGCAGTCATTTGCGGCTGGACCTTTCAAGCGGCGGCTATGGCTATAAGGGACTTTTGTGGCAGGAAGGCCCGCGGAGCCATTACTTCTACGAGGGAGAAGAGGCAGCCGTGGCCTTTGTGCCCCGCCTCAACACCTTCCGCGGCGTAACCACGGTGGACCTCGAGGTCAAGGCTGTCGATACGGCACAGACCATCGTTGATTGGCGTCACAGCAACCTGAGCAAGGAAGCTATTTTAAATACTATTTTACAAAAAGAAGAAAAAACAGTACTATATAAGCAGGAAAGTGAAACAGAACTGTCCTTTCCTCCCGGGGTCGATGTCCTTCCTTACGGGGCGCCTCTTCCCAGCGGGGTCAAAACGGTTATTTTCTATGATGCCGGTGCCTTTGCCCTTATGGATGAGGCTCATTTTCCCCTGAAAGGAGCGGGTGCGCTCCATCTCCTGTATCATCGCGACGAGATGGTGGCTGCCCGGCAGGCACTTCATGCTTCCTATCCGGATGTGATGGGCTTACGCCACTGCTATGCCCATATTCGGAGCGTCCTTAACTCGCGTCCTTATGCCACGAAACAGGACCTTTTGGGATCGACACGGGAAGGGTACCGCATTACGGAACGTGTCTTGAAGCTCTTTTTTGATCTGCACTTTTTCCTGGAAAAGGATGGCACCATTGTGCCGCGGCAGGTACAGCCTATTGACATGGCGGAAAACCCTGCTTATCAGGAATTTTGTGCTGAGCGGGACCGTAAGGAAAAACGCCTGACCGCCGCTTGGCAGATGAAGGCCGCGGCAATTGCAGCCTTATGGAATAATTAGAGGGGGTGAGAAGATGGAACAGTTAGATGCAACACCAATCAGTGCAGAGGAATTTTATGTGAGAATCGGGAAATATCTGACCCCTCGCCAAGTGGAGTTCGTTCGGGAGGCCTATAATTTTGCGGCGGAGCAGCATGCCAGCCAGAAACGGGCCAGCGGTGAACCCTACATCATCCATCCGCTGGGGGTAGCAAGCATCCTGGCCCAGCTTCATATGGATGATACGACCCTTGCTGCCGCCTTCCTCCATGATGTGGTGGAAGATACGGATGTGACCCTCGACCAGCTGACCGATATTTTTGGCCTTGAAGTGGCAGGACTCGTCGATGGCGTCACCAAACTCGGCAAGATTGAATATATTTCCCGCGAGGAGCAGCAAGTCGAAAACTATCGGAAGATGTTCCTTGCCATGGCAAAGGATATCCGCGTGGTCCTGATCAAGCTTGCGGACCGTCTGCATAATATGCGGACCATGAAATACATGCCGCCCAATAAACAAAAACGGATTTCCAGCGAGACCCTTGAAATCTATGCGCCCTTGGCGCATCGCCTAGGAATCTATGCCATCAAATGGGAACTGGAAGATCTGTCTTTCCGCTACATGGAGCCGCAGCATTACTATGAGCTTGTGGAGCAGGTCAAGGTCAAACGGCACGAACGGGAAGCCATGGTCCAGGAAGCCATGGACGAATTGAGCCATCTGTGCAGTGATAGTGGGATCAAATGTGAAATCCAGGGCCGTCCCAAGAGCTTTTACAGCATCTACAAGAAGATGCAGAAAGACAACAAAAGCATCAATGAAATCTATGACCTTTTGGCAGTCCGTGTCCTGGTTGACAGCGTAAAGGACTGCTACGGCGTCCTGGGGATTGTCCACGGAAAGTGGCGCCCGATTCCGGGTCGTTTCAAGGATTATATTGCGGTCCCCAAATCAAATGGCTATCAGTCCCTTCATACGACCGTCGTTTCCTCGAGCGGGCAGCCGCTTGAAATCCAGATCCGCACCTTTGAAATGCACCGCATTTCCGAATATGGTGTTGCCGCCCATTGGCGTTATAAGGAGTCCGGCGGGTCCAATATGCCGAGCTCATCGGACAAGTCGGCCGATGAAAAGATGGCCTGGCTGCGGCAGCTCCTTGATTGGCACCGTGACATGCGCGATCCCCACGAATTTGTTGATACGGTCAAGATGGACGTTTTTTCTGATGAAGTCTTTGTCTTTACGCCCCAAGGTGACGTCATTGACCTGCCTTTTGGCAGCGTTCCCATTGATTTTGCCTATCGCATCCATACGGGCGTGGGCAATCGCTGCGTCGGTGCCAAGATCAATGGTAAGATCGTTCCTCTCGACTATAAGCTCAAAAACGGCGATATCGTGGAAATCATCACGTCCAAGACGAGTCCTGGACCGAGCCGCGACTGGATCAACATCGTTGGGTCAAGTCAGACCAAAAATAAGATCCGTCAGTTTTTCAAGAAGGAACGGCGGGAAGAAAATATTGTCAATGGACGGGATATGCTTGAACATGAATGCCGGCGCCTGGGCTATGATACGGCAAAGCTCCTGACGAGCGAAAACCTCAAGGAAGTGGCCACACGTTCCCACTTTGACGGCAGTGAGGAAAATCTGCTGGCTGCCATCGGCTATGGCGGCGTCCTTGTGAGCACGGTCATGGTAAAGCTCATTGAGCTTTACAAAAATGCCCAGAAAAAGAATCAGACCAAGAATCTGTCCCAGCTTCTTAAGGAACTTAAACCGCGGGTATCCAAACCCCATAAAGGAAGTCATGGCATCCTCGTCAAGGGTGAAGATGATATCATGGTGAAGCTTGCCCGCTGCTGCAACCCCATTCCAGGCGACCCTATCGTAGGCTATGTTACCCGCGGCCATGGCGTGTCTGTCCATCGCGTCGACTGTCCCAATGTCCTTGCCAATAAAGAGGAATCGGACCGTATGATTGAAGTGTCGTGGAACATCGACACGGATGAAGCCTACAAGGTTGTCCTGCGCATGAGCTGTATCGACCAGACGGGTGTCATGGCCAACATCATGACCGTAGCCAGTGAGACAAAGGTCAATATCAATTCCCTCAATGCCCATACGAATCCAGATAAAACGGCTTATGTGGACCTGGGACTTGACATTACAAGCCTTGAACAGCTAAACTACATCATTGGCCGCATGCGCCGCATCAAAGGCGTCTATAAAGTCGAACGCAAGACCAGTGGTCTGTAAAGGAGCATTATGAGAGCAGTCGTCCAGCGCGTATCAAGCGCCAGTGTCAGTGTCAATCACGAATCCATCGGCATGATCCAAAAGGGTTTTCTTGTCCTTTTGGGCGTTGAAAGAGGGGACACGGATAAAGACCTTCACTACATTGTGGAGAAGGTTGCCGGTCTCCGTGTCTTTGACGATGAAGAAGGCCGCATGAACCGGTCCCTTGTGGATACCCAAGGCGAGCTCCTTGTCGTCAGCCAGTTCACCCTCTTGGGGGACGCGCGCCATGGCAAACGGCCTTCCTTTACCCAGTCGGCCCCGCCTGATGAGGCGAAACGGCTTTATGAAAGGGCAGTGGTCCTTTTTCGGGAAAAGGGCATCAAGACCGAAACGGGACAGTTCCAGGCTCATATGGAAGTGTCCCTGATCAATGACGGCCCGGTGACGATCCTCATCGACAGCCGCAAAACATTTTAGGAGAAACCCATCTATGAAACTCTATCGCATCGTTGTAGGCCCCATTCAGGAAAACTGTTACCTCATCAAAAATGAGGAGACAGGGGAGGGCATCATCATCGATCCCGGTGATGAAGCGCTCAAGATTATGGAGGCTGTTAAAAAAGCCGGAATCAAAAAAATTACGGCCATCTTTATCACCCACGGTCATGGTGACCATATTTCAGCTTTGGACGAAGTCAAGAAGCTGACCGGGGCCAAGGTCTATATGAGCCGAGAAGACGCGCCTATGCTTCGCGTTTGGAACAGCAGCCTGTCGTATTCGACAGACCGGGATAAGACTTTTGATCCGCCGGACGTCTATTTTGAAGACGGCATGACTGTTACAGAAGCCGGTCTGACCTTTACCATTGCCGCAACCCCGGGCCATACGCGCGGCGGTGTGTGCATCATTGGCGACGGCGTTGTGTTTGTCGGGGATACGATTTTTCTTGAATCCATCGGCCGTACGGATCTTCCCGGCGGTTCCTATGATGATATCCTCACTTCCATCAAGACAAAACTCTTGACCCTTCCCGATGACTATCGGCTGTTTCCCGGTCATGGACCGGATACGACCGTGGGCTGGGAAAGACGGAGAAATCCGTTTCTGCAGTAAGAGGCGGCCCTATGATGACACAAAAACCTCGGGGAATGCTTGTAAAGTCGGCTTTTGCACTTCTTGCTTTTGCGGCTTTTTGCCTTGTCGCCGATTTTCTGCTTCCCGTCCTGATTTCCATTGCTTTTTCTTATTTGCTTTATCCCATTGTCCGGGCGCTTGAAAAGATTACGTGGGGACGGGACCGCCGCATGCCGAGTGCGGTGGCCGTCCTCCTGTCATTTGTCATCTTTCTTCTGTTTATGAGCGCTGCCCTCCAGATCCTCATGGTCCCTTTGGTGACACAGGTCAATACCCTCACCAAGGCCCTGCCGGGTTTTGCTGCCCAGGTGTCAGCGACCATGAACTGGTTTTTTGGCCCGGAGGCCCGTGCTGCGCTTCCTGCCAATGTGCAGGCCCTCATCAATGAAGCCCTGACGACGGCGGGCCGTAACGTCATGGCCCTTTTCCAGGACCTCATTTCGTCGACTTTTCGCGTGGCCCGTTCCATGGCGAGTATGGTCCTTGTTCCTTTCTTGACTTTTTATTTCCTGAAGGATTGGCGGACCCTAAAGGCCATGGCTGTCAAAGTCTTTCCCTATGACCGGCAGGCACTTGCCGAAAAGGTTCTCGAAGACATTGGCAGCATGCTCTGCACCTATGTGGACAATATGCTGAAGCTTTGTCTTGTGGCCGCAGGCTGCCTGACCGTTGGCAATTATGTCCTTGGCGTGCAGTATACCTTGGTCCTTGGTCTTCTTGCCATGCTGACAGAGCTTATTCCCCTCGTTGGTTCTGTTGTGGGGACCCTTGTCGCTGTTTTTGTCGCTCTCTTGCAGCGGCCCGCCTTGGCGCTCCAGGTCCTCATTTTTTACCTTGTCTACTACCAGGTCGACTCTCAGGTCATCATGCCCACCCTTGTGGGAAAAGCCATTACCCTGCATCCGGTCCTCATTATCCTATCCGTCATCATCGGAGGGAAACTGGCCGGTGTCATTGGCTTGATCTTTGCTGTGCCAGTACTGGCCATCATCAAGATCCTTTATGGCTATTTCTGGCACTGGGGTGAGCCTCTTCCCAAAGAGGAGGAAAAGGCAATTTAGGCCGCTTTATATTGAAATCATCCAGTATCTTGTGGTAAACTAAAGTGGTTTACATGAAGTTTTTTATTGAAGGAAACGGAGGGGATTATTATGTTAACAACGGCACCCCGTGGTACCAAGGACATCCTGCCCGGCGCGGTCAATGGCTGGCGGTATGTCGAATCCGTCTTGCGCGACGTTTGCCGCGAATTCAACTATCAGGAAATCCGCACGCCAATCTTCGAGCATACGGAACTCTTCCAAAGAGGCATCGGTGACGGTACGGACGTTGTTGATAAGGAAATGTATACGTTCAACGACCGCAGTGGCAGAAGCATTACGCTTCGTCCCGAAAATACGGCTGCTGTCGTACGTTCCTTCGTCGAAAATAAACTCTATGCTGAACCCATGCCGCTGAAGGTCTTCTATATCGGACCCATGTTCCGGTACGACCGTCCCCAGGCTGGCCGCATGAGACAGTTCCATCAGTTTGGCGTCGAGGCGATGGGCTCCCCGTCCCCGGTGGTGGATGCGGAGACCATCCTGCTTGCCATTACGGTCCTCAAACGGCTTGGCCTCAAGGACCTTAAACTCAAGATCAATTCCGTCGGCTGCCCAAAATGCCGCCCGCAGCACCGCACCCTCCTGCAGGACTATTTCCGTCCGCATCTGAGCGAACTGTGCGAGGACTGCCAGAGCCGCTTTGACCGCAGCCCCCTGCGTATCCTTGACTGCAAGGTCGACCATGATAAACCCTTCATGGCTGGGGCTCCAAAGATCACGGATTCCCTGTGCGAAGAGTGTCATGATCATTTTGAAATGGTCAAGAAACTTCTTGATGAAGCAGGCGTGGACTACGAAGTCGACAGCACTCTCGTCCGTGGCCTTGACTACTATACGAAGACGGCTTACGAAGTCCAGTATTCCCCGCTTGGGGCGCAGAGCGCCATTGGCGGCGGCGGCCGTTACGATGGCCTTGTTGAGGAACTGGGCGGACCTTCCACACCGGGCGTTGGCTTTGCTATGGGCCTTGAACGCATCATCCTGGCCCTCGAAAAGCAGGGACTCCTCAAGTCCGAAAAAGAAGCCATCGATGTCTTTGCTGTTGTGCCTGATGAAGGCGGCACGGCAGACGCGTTCAAAGCCGTCATGACCCTGCGTGAAGCCGGTTATTCCTGCGACATGAACCAGATTGGACGCAGCATGAAAGCCCAGATGAAACAGGCTGACCGCACGGGTGCCCGCTTTGCCCTCATCTTCGGGGAAGAAGAACGCAGCCGCGGTGCCGTGACGGTCCGTAACATGGCTGACAGCAGCCAGGAAGAAATCAAACGATCCGAGATTGTATCCTATATGAAAAAGGCAGAGGTGTAAAACAACATGAGTTTTGAACGCAGTCACCACTGTGGTGAGCTTAGAAAACAAGACGCCGGCAAGGAAGTTACCTTGTGCGGTTGGGTCAGCAAACGGCGTGACCATGGTGGAATTATCTTCATTGATCTACGTGACCGGTCCGGTCTGGTCCAGGTCGTTATTGACCCGGCCCATGATGACAAGGATTTCCATAAGGCGGAAACGGTCCGCAGTGAATTTGTCCTGCAAGTCAAAGGTATGGTCCGCAACCGTACGGAAGAAACGGTAAACCCGAACCTTCCGACCGGTGAAGTGGAAGTCGTAGTCGAAGGCCTCAATATCCTGAACCCGGCCAAGACGCCTCCTTTCTATATCCAGGACGGTGTGGACGTCGATGAAAATGTAAGACTGCGCTATCGTTATCTTGACCTGCGCAGACCAGAAATGCAGCGCAACCTCATCCTCCGTCATAAAGTGACGAAGCTCGTCCGTGACTTCATGGATAACCAGGGCTTCCTTGAAATCGAAACGCCGATGCTCTGCAAGAGCACTCCGGAAGGCGCCCGTGACTATCTTGTCCCGAGCCGTGTCAACCCTGGCAAGTTCTATGCCCTGCCGCAGTCTCCGCAGCTGTTTAAGCAGATTCTCATGGTAGCCGGCATGGAAAAATACTTCCAGATTGCCCGCTGCTTCCGTGATGAAGACCTGCGCGCCGACCGTCAGCCTGAATTTACCCAGCTTGATATGGAAATGTCCTTCATCGACGAAGACGACATTATGACGCTGACAGAAAACCTCATTGCCTATGTCTTTAAAAATGCTCTTGGAAAGGAACTGCAGGTTCCTTTCGGCCGCATGACCTGGGATGATGCCATGGATCAGTACGGTTCGGATAAGCCGGACCTGCGCTTTGGCATGAAGCTTGTCAACATGAACCAAGCCCTTGAAGGGACCCAGTTCAAGGTCTTTAAGGACATCATCGAAAAAGGCGGTCTTGTCAAAGCCATCAACGTCAAGGGCTACAGCGCCATCCCGCGCCGTGAACTCGACGGCCTTGTAGACTTTGTCGGTATCTATGGTGCCAAGGGCCTTGCTTGGATCATTGTCAACGAAGACGGTTCCATCAAGAGCCCGATTGCCAAATTCTTCAGCGAAGAAGAAATGAAGCGCATCCTGGAAACGGGCAAAGCTGAAAAAGGCGACGTCCTGCTCTTTGTGGCTGATAAGAATCCCCTTGTCGTGGCAGCCGCGTTGGGGGCCCTTCGTCTTGAAATGGGCAAACGCCTGAACCTCATCGATCCCGATAAGCTTGCCTTTACGTGGGTTGTGAAATTCCCTATGTTCGAATACAGCGAAGAAGAACACCGTTATGTCGCTATGCACCATCCGTTTACGTCTCCCTGCGATGAAGATGTGGATAAGCTTCTCACCGATCCAGGTCATGTCTATGCCAAAGCCTATGACATGGTCCTTAACGGCGTAGAAATTGGCGGCGGTTCCATTCGTATCCATGACCGCACTGTTCAGAACAAGGTCTTTGAAGCCATTGGGCTTACAGATGAACAGGCTCAGGAAAAATTTGGCTTCCTCCTGAATGCCTTCGAATTTGGCGCGCCTCCTCATGGCGGCCTTGCCTTTGGCCTTGACCGTCTCATCATGCTCATGGCGAAACGTCCGTCCATCCGTGATGTCATTGCTTTCCCGAAGACGCAGAGTGCTGTGGACGTCATGAGCCAAGCTCCGAACATCGTCGACGAAAAACAGATGCGCGAACTGCATATCAGGAGCACGGTCGTAAAGAAGGAAAAAGAAGAATAACCCCATTGACTGCGAGCTGAGGAGAAATCCTTGGCTCGTTTTTGTATGACGGGGAAGTCTCAAAGGTAAGGGTAAAAAGTCGGAAAGTTGAGCTGCGAAGGTGCGAGCCAGCAAGCGGGCACGTAAGGCGAAAAGTCAAGAGGGCAGCAAAATAAGCCCCATGCGGGAAGCCGTCATGCATTTTCTTGTTCCTTCTGTTTTTGCGCAGCGGGGAATCGTTCATTTTGCCAATCAGTCCGCTTTTTGAACTGGCTGATTCTCCCTCAAACCTTGCACCCATCCCCATTTCTTGCTATAATACAGGTAAAGAGCAACCCTCCGATGTACGAAAAAGTCCTATAGGTTTTGAGCCAACACTCTTTATAAGGGAGCCCGAAAACTCCGGCCGCTCATGGTATGCCCCCCTGAGGGGACATCAGCAGTGACAGGGAGGGCACCCACCTGCTCATGCAGGTTCAAAACAAGGGACGGAAACGGCATTGTAGGGCTCTTTCTTTTTTATATCAATTCATTCACGTTCGAAGGAGTCCGAAGCGTTATGCCTCTTGTTCTCATCAGTTTAGCCGTCATTATCCTGGACCGCGTGACGAAAATCCTGGTTCAATCCCATCTGGCAGAGGGAGAGAGCATTCCCGTCGTGCCAGGGGTCATGAGCCTGACTTATATTCTTAACCCCGGTGCTGCTTTTGGAATGCTGGAGCACCAGCGGCTGTTTTTCATCTTGATGACGGTTGCCGTCATTGCCGTCCTGATTTATTTCTGGCGCAGGATCAAAGAAGAAGCGATTGTCGTCCAATTGGGTGCAGCCTTTTTCCTGGGCGGGGCCGTGGGAAACCTCATCGACCGCATCGAAACGGGCTTTGTCATTGACTTTTTTGACTTTTATTTTTGGCCCATCTTCAATGTGGCCGATATCTTTATTTGTGTAGGAGTGGGGCTGATTGTATGGAATATTGTCATGGACGAATGCCGGAAGACGGAACCACAAAAGTAACTGAGCCCGCTGCAGAAAAGGATCAAGGGCTTCGCGCGGACTGCTATCTTGCTGACGTCCTGGATCTTTCGCGTTCAAGCCTGCAGCACGATATGGAAAAAGGACTTGTCACCAAAGAAGGAAAGCCGGTCAAGGCAAGTTATAAGGTCAAGTTGGGGGATGTCTTTACGGTTGTCATTCCGCCTGCTGTGAGCCTTGAGGCAGAACCTGAGCCCATTCCTTTAGCTATCCTCTACGAAGATGAGGATGTGATTGTCGTCAATAAGCCGCGGGGCATGGTTGTCCATCCCGCGGCGGGAAACTATACAGGGACCCTTGTAAACGCCCTTTTATATCACTGCAAGGATTTATCAGGAATCAACGGCGTTGTCCGGCCCGGCATTGTGCATCGCCTCGATAAGGATACTAGCGGCGTCATGGTCTGTGCAAAAAACGATAGGGCTCATCTGTCGCTTTCCCAACAGATCAAGGACAAGGAAGCCAAACGTACATACATTGCTGTTGTGCGGGGCAATATCAAGGACGACCGGGGCCATATTGAGACCCTCATCGACCGAGACCCCAAGGACCGCATGCGTATGGCTGTTGTGTCTTCCGGCGGCCGCCTTGCCGTGACCGATTATGAGGTTCTTGAACGTTACGGCCGCTTTACGGTCGTGCGCTGCCGCCTCCAGACTGGAAGGACGCATCAAATCCGCGTCCATATGACTTATCTGGGACATCCCCTGGTGGGAGATCCCAAATATCAACCGCAAAAGACCTGTTTTTCCATTGACGGACAGGCCCTTCATTCTGAGACATTGACGTTCCGTCATCCCCGGACGGGAAAGATCATGTCCTTTACGGCACCCCTTCCCAGCGATATGGAAACGATCCTGACGCGTCTGCGCCATGGCCAATTTCATTAAGGAGAATCCATCATGAGCATTTCAGTGAAAAAGAAAACGATAATGGATGAAGATGCAATGCGCCGCGCCCTTGTGCGGATTTCCCACGAAATTGTGGAACGCAACAAAGGTGTGGAGCACGTAGCCCTTGTAGGCATTACGACCCGCGGTGTACCGCTTGCCAGACGCGTTGCAAAGACCATTGAGGAAATCGAGGGCGTCAAGGTTCCTGTTGGCTCCCTGGATATTACGATGTACCGGGATGACCTGTCTACCTTGGGGTATAATCCTGTCATGGGAGAAACAGATATCCATTTTGACCTTAACGGTCGGACCATCGTTCTCATTGACGATGTTCTTTTTACTGGCCGGACCATTCGCTGCGCTCTTGATGCACTCATCGATATGGGGCGCCCTAAAGCCATCCAACTGGCGGTTATGGTCGATCGGGGACATAAGGAACTGCCAATCAGGGCGGACTATGTTGGAAAGAATGTCCCGACGAGCACCCATGAAACGGTGAACGTCACAATCAAGGAAATCGACGGGACAGATGAAGTCGCTTTGGCAGATGTCAAATCAAATTAAGAAGGATGGACCTACGTGCGATTAAAGTCATTTGAAGCCCATGGCTTCAAGTCCTTTGCCGATAAGGTCAATGTCAATTTCGAAAATGGGATCACGGCCATTGTTGGGCCAAATGGCAGCGGCAAGAGCAATATTTCCGATGCCATCCGCTGGGTCATGGGTGAACAGAGCATCAAGTACCTGCGCGGGACCAAGATGGAAGATGTCATCTTTGCCGGCAGCAGTGCCCGCCGGCCCTTGGGCATGGCCGATGTGACCCTTGTTTTTGACAATCGTGATCATGATCTTCCGGTGGACTTTGATGAAGTCAGTATCCGCCGCCGCGTATATCGCAGCGGTGAAAGTGAATATGCCATCAACGGCAAGAACTGTCGGTTAAAGGATATTGTAAATCTCCTTGCCGATACGGGGTTGGGGCGCGGGTCGCTTTCCATCATCGGCCAGAACAAGATTGATGAGATCCTAAACAGCCGTCCCGAAGACCGGCGTACCATTTTTGAGGAAACGGCAGGCATTGCCAAATATCGTCTCCGTAAAAAAGAGGCCCTGCGAAAGCTCGATGATACGGCAGGAAACCTCCTGCGGATCCACGATATCCAGACGGAAATTTCCAGCCAGCTGAAGCCCCTTGAAAAGGCAGCGGAAAAGGTTCGTACCTATAAGGAACTGGATGCTCGCTATGAATTGGTGCGTGTAACGCAGCTTGTGCGCAGGCTGGACCACCTGGAAAAGGAAAAGGGCGATATTGAAGCGCGTCTTGAAGGGTGGGGGAAAGAGGAAAGACGCCTTGACGAAGAGGCGGCTAAGCTCCAATCTGAAATCGATGCCAAAAATAAGGAGCTCCAGGCTCATGAGGCTTCTTTTGGCGCCTATCAGGTAGGTGTGCGCAAAAAACAGGAAGCGCGCAGCCAGTGCGTCAGTGAAGCGAGCGTTTATCGTGAGCGGATGCGTCAAGGAAAGATCCAAATCGAGCAGATGCAGGGCGTCGTGGCGCGTCTTGAAAAGGACATCGAAGCAAATCAGGAAAACCTGGCCCTCCTCACGGGCACCTATGATGAGGAAGAGGCAAAGTATCAGGCAGTGAAGGCGTCCCTTTCCCGTACGGAAAAGGAAAAGGATGAACTGACGCGCCTTGTGGCAGCAAGTGAAAAGCGTAGGGAAGATGCCCAAAACGAAAATTTTGAACGTATGCGGGAACTTGTAACGCTGCGCAATGACCTTAACGCCGCCCATCAGGACGAAGAACAGCTCCATCGCCGCCTGGCCCAGATGAAGGAAAAAATGGACCTTGCTGAAGATGAGGTAAAAAGTGCGGCAGAACGCCTGGCAAACGGCAGTACAGCCCTTACAGACGCAAAAAACCAGCAGGAGCGTGTCAAGGAAAAGGGCACGGCTGCCAAAGCCCGTCTTGATGAGCTTGCGGCTCGTTTGGAAGAAGCCAAAAAGGCCGTGGCCGCTAAGGAAAGGCAGCTGAGTGAAAAGAAAGCCCGCATCCAGGTCATCCAAAATATGGAACGGGACCATGATGGCTTCAGCCGCGGGGTCAAGACCATCCTTCAATCAAAAGCAGGCTGGCGCAGCGGAATCTGCGGCGTTGTGGGCGAGCTGCTCCATGTCGAAGGTCGCTATGTAACGGCCATTGAAACGGCGCTTGGCGGGGCTCTGCAGAACATCATTACCCGTGATGCCCAAACGGCCAAGGAGGCCATCCGTCACCTTAAGAGCCAAAAAGGAGGGCGGGCGACTTTTCTGCCCCTTGATACCATCCGGCCCCGCAGCCTTTCCCCTAAGGAAAAAGAAGCCCTCAAGGCACCTGGTATCATCGGCCTTGCCTCAAGTCTCGTTTCGGTCGATGCGGACCTTATGCCGGCTGTGGATTTTCTTCTGGGACAGGTCCTTGTGGCTGAAACCCTGGATCAGGCCCTAGATGCGGCTAAACGGGCCGATATGCGCGTTCGCGTCGTAACCCTTGAAGGGGACGTCATCTATTCCGGTGGGTCCCTTGCAGGCGGTGAAAAAGAAAATCGCAGGAGTTTCCTTTCCCGCCATCAGGAACTTGAAACGCACCAAAAGGAACGGGCCCAATTGGAAAAAGAGTTGGCAGGACTTAACCAAGCCCTCCAGGAAGTCCTTCATCAGGAACAGGATGCAGTCATTGACCGCAATCAGTGTGCCGATACCTACCAGAAACTGGCTGTTTCCATGGCAACCCTGTCCGCCCAAGTGGAACAGGCCCAAAAGGAATTGGGTGAAAAGAATGAAAGTCTCCTCCTTCTTTCCGATGAAAAAACGGAAGCAGCGAAGGCCTATCTTGCCATAACTGAAAAAATCAAGAGCCTTGAACCCCAGGTAAAGACCCTTGAGGAGGCAGATTCACAGAAGCGGGAAGAAGCCCGCAGCCAGGAAGAAACCCTCCAAAAGGACAAGCTTCGCCTTGAGACGTTGAACCAAAAATATCAGGATGTCATCATTTCCTATAACACCCTCAAAACGCAGATCACATCCCTTGAAAGCCGCATGGCAGAAATCGACGAGCGCAGTGCCAAAGCCGAAAAGGATCGCCTGAACGAAGTGGCTGAAATCGAAAAGACCGAAGCCATGCTGAAAAAATCAGAAGGGACCATTGCGGCCCTTGAGGAAAAAATCAAGGCCTTTGACAAGAGCCTTGAAGGGACGGATGAAAAGACCCAGGCCTTTATAAAGACGCGAAAGGGCTATGAAGAGGGCCGTGACATCCTTCTTGAAAATGCCCGCAAGCTTCAGGAACGCCTGGAAGGCCTCAAGGAAAAGCGGCATCAAGTCGAGATGGACAGCGTAAGAAAAACCTCTGAAATGGAAAGCACGGCAGGAATCTTAGCTGATAATTTCAAGCTGTCCGTGGAGGAAGCCCGGGAAAAAGCCCTGACTGATATCGGGGAAGGAGCCCTCAAGAAAGAAGAAATTCTCCTTGCTCAAAAGATTGAGGACCTGGGGCCTGTGAACCTTGCGGCTGAAGAGGATTACCAAGCGGCAAAGGAACGGTATGAATTCCTCACCAAACAGTACGATGATATGGTGACTGCGAAAAAGCAGCTTGAACTTGTCATCAGTGGAATCAATTCAGATATGACCAAACGATTCCGAGAAGCCTTTGACAAAATCAACGAGTATTTTGGCAAGTGCTATGAGAAGCTCTTTGGCGGTGGGAAGGCACGTCTTGTCATCCAAAATGAAGAGAACCTTCTCGAAACGGGCATCGACATTGAAGCCCAGCCGCCAGGGAAAAAGATGCGGAACCTATCCCTTTTTTCTGGCGGGGAGCGGGCCCTTACCGTCATTGCCTTGCTTTTTGCTCTTCTTTCCTATCATCCGGCGCCTTTTGTCATCCTTGATGAAATCGACGCGCCTCTTGACGAAACCAATATCGATCGTTTTGCTGAGTTCCTTCGGGACTATGGAAAACGGACCCAATTTATCATCATCACCCATCGTAAAGGCACGATGGAAGCTGCGGACACGCTGCACGGCGTCACCATGAGTGAATCCGGCGTCTCCCGTGTCCTATCCGTTAAACTATCGGAGGTGGCCGCTTCATGAGTTTTGTTGAAGAGTTACGTCAGGGCCTTGAAAAGACCCGCAAGAATTTTACAGAGCGCATGGAAGACCTGGTCGGGATCAGTGTTGATCTGGACGAGGACTTCATGGATGAGCTCGAAATGATCCTCGTTGCAGGCGACGTAGGCATCAAGACGACGGAAAAGATCATGCAGGCCCTGAGAAAAGCGGCAGCAACGCGGGAAATCAAGTCGCCCGCTGAAGCCCTGCCTTTTATCAAACAGTACATCGCTGACATGCTCACCGTCAAAGGTCCGCGCATGAATTTCAAGGGCCATCCCACCATCGTCCTTGTTGTAGGAGTAAATGGCGTGGGAAAGACAACGACCATTGGAAAGCTTGCCAACTATTATCGCCTCATGGGCTATAAAGTCATGTGTGCGGCTGCTGACACGTTCCGTGCCGGTGCAGTGGAGCAGCTTAAGATTTGGGGCGAAAAGGCGCAGGTCCCTGTCATCAGCCATGGGGACATCGGGGCAGACCCGGCTGCCGTCGTCTATGATGGGGTAAAAGCAGCCATGGCTCGCCATATAGATGTCCTTTTTGTCGATACGGCAGGCCGTCTCCATAACAAGACGAACCTCATGAAAGAACTTGACAAGATGTACCGTGTCATCCGCAAGGAAGTGCCCGATGGACCCCATGAAACGCTTCTTGTCCTAGATGCAACGACTGGGCAGAACGCCATCACCCAGGCCAAGATTTTCTTGGAGACCGCTCATGTTACGGGGGTTGTCCTGACAAAACTCGACGGTACGGCCAAAGGCGGTGTCGTTGTTGCCATCAAGGAAGAACTGGGCCTTGACGTCAAATGGATTGGTATCGGAGAAGGTATGATGGACTTCCGGCCCTTTGATCCGAAAGTCTTTGTGGATGCACTTTTTGATCGGTGATGAGGACCGTGAGCCGAGCCAGCACAAGAAACCGGATTTGATGCAGGATGTGAGCCCATTGCTTTAGACAAGTACTTGTTAAAGCAATGGGCTCTTGACCTTATTATCCAATGGAAGGTTTCGCCTTAGGGAATAATGGACGTTTGTCTATTTTCGCTTCTTCCTTTCTTTCTGCTTGCTTGATGTAGGTAAGCGGCAAAACCGGAAACGTCAAGCTGGACTTCCTGCTGCATCGAAGCGGCCGCGTTCACTCTGATTGCGGCAAGTGGCTTCAGTCTCTTTTCTGATGCCCCAAAAATGCAATCTTGACAAACCAAACTGTAGTAGATAAAATTACAGTAATCAAAGAAATCATTCTCCATCGGTCCTTATGGATCTCTTGTCATAAAGGAGTGTTTGATATGGCATTTAAAATGATTACTGGTGAAACTTTTGAAAACGAAGTGGTAAAGAGCAAGAAACCTGTAGTCGTAGGATTTTCTGCTCCTTGGTGCAAATACTGTGCAAAATTGAAACCTGCTCTGGGTGAGCTAGCCATGGAAATCGATGATAAAGTCGATTTTGCAGGTGTCAACATCGATGATGACGAAGCCCTGGCCCGTCAGTTCCACATTGAAGTCATTCCGAGCCTGATGCTCGTCAGCAAGGGGACCTATAGTGAACTCCTCGTCAACCCGCCGACGAAAGAAGCTGTCGCTGACTGGCTGAAGGAAAAAGGAGTTCTCTAAGGTATTTCCGTTCTGGTTAAAAAAGCGGCCCAAGCGGCTGCCTGAGGGGATGGAGTGTCCATTTCCTTTTTGTATAAAAGGAGTCATGTGAGTGAAAAGTGATTTCATTGTGGCTGTTCATGCCTTGGTTTATCTGACCCATTTGGGCACTTTGGTCTCCAGTGATGAACTGGCACGCAATATCTGTACGAATCCCGTCAGGGTCCGTAAGATCATGGGAAAATTAAAGAAATTGGGCCTTGTTGAAACCAAGGAAGGTCATGTCGGCGGTTATGCTGCTGTATCGGGCACTGAAAAGGCGACGCTTCTTACCATTGCGGATGGTCTCGGCATTTCCTTTGTCGATACCAAATGGCGGAGCGGGACGGAAGATATGGACTGCTTCATATCAAGCGGGATGTCCCTTGTCTTTGACCGGCTTTATGAAGAGATGAACCGCGCCTGTCGGGAAGAATTGAAGCACATCACCCTCGAATCCATTGCCCAAGAAGTTGTTGAACGTCAGCGAGCCCGTATGGAAAAATGCCATGGCGAGCGCTGTCATGATTGCCCTGCGTGGGATCGATATGAACGAAACCGTTCCAGATCCTGATCCAAGGCAATCGAATTGAATCCGTCAAAACGCCCCTATGAACGATATGGAATCGTTTGTGGGGCTTTTGCTTTTTGGAAAAAGCTGGCAGATCCCAAGAGATTCAAAAGGGAAAATCCATGCTCAGGAATTTTGCCCTTTTGTTTCAACCACGTTGGTTAAAGAGTTCACCCTCTTTTCACTCCCTCATGGTATAATAAGGCCATCAAATGTAATGAGGTGAATCAAAGTGAAAAAATTCTTAGCATCTGCCGCACTTCTTCTCTGTGTTTTCAGTACTGGCCTTCCCACGGTTCATGCCGAGCAGCCTCTTGATACGGTTGCCGTGACGGGAACGGCCCGCAAAATGGTGGCACCCGATATGGCAACGGTCACGTTTTCCTATGAAACTACGGGAGATACGGTTGAAGCCGTCCGCGCCAGCGGCGCTCAAATGTCAACAAAGGTTCTAGCCAAACTTACGGCCCTGGGGATTTCCAGTGCTGATAGGGCAACGACGCGCTACACCGTTGCACCGACTTATACCTATGAAAAAAATGGACGCCAGAAACTGACGGGCTATCGCCTCTATTCCTCTTGGTCTGCCAAGGTCAAGAATCTTAATGACTTGGGAACCGTTGTTGACGGTGTGCTTTCAACTGGTGTGAACCGGGTGGAATCCCTTTCCTATGGTCTCCAGAATGAGTCCGTCTATCGCCGTCAGCTCATGACGGAAGCGGTCACAAATGCCCGCCAGAGTGCCCAGACCATCGCCAATGCGGGGGGACGGGGACTTGGCGTCCTGCGTCAGGCCAGTGTCAGTGAATCGAACTTTACCCTCGGCGCTTCTCCCCGTCTTCTCATGATGGCAAAAACTGCAAGCGACAGCACCGCACCGGAAACGAATATTGCGCCCCAACCTTATGAAGTGAGCGTTACGGTCAATACGGTCTTTGCCATGACCTTGGAGTAACCCATGTCTGATGCCAGACTTACATCTTTGAGAGAAGGGAAGGGACCTATCGTCCTCCAAGGCGCCATGGAAATGGAAGTGGCTCCTTTCATCAAGCGCCTCAAAGGGGCTGAACTTGAAGTGTATGGGGATTTTTTCTTTTGGCGAGGAACCTTTGGCACGCGTCCCCTGATCATTTTGCAGACCGGCATCGGCACGGCCGCGGCTGGTGCAGCAACGGCTCTTGCCTGCGCTCTTTATCAGCCCTCCCTTATCGTGAACCAAGGTACGGCCGGCGGTTACGGCGACCTTGCTGTAGGTGACGTGGTGCTGGCAAGTGCCCTTTATAATGCCAACGCCCGCTATCTGGGGCGTGATGGCCTCCTGCGTTTCATGGAGCTTGGCAGCCTTGAACACGAGTCCGTGGCTGCCATGGACTTCCCCGATGTGCCGCCGCTTCTTGAGACGGATGAAAGGCTCCGATATATACTGGAGGCTTTTCTCAAAAAAAGCGGCGCTTCCTACCGCACGGGCATCATCGCCTCAAGTGATCAATGGAACGAGGCGTCTGAACAGATCAGGCGCATACGGGAAAAAACGGGAGCCCTCTGCGAGGAAATGGAAGCCGCTGCAGTTTGGATGACTGCTAAACGTTTCCGTGTTCCCTGCGCGTTTGTCCGCATCATCTCCAATAATAACGAACGGGGCTTATCCTTTGACCCCTCCGTTTGTGAGACGTTATATCGCTTATTGAAGAATTTCCTCATGTAATCAATGGTTACCTAATCGACAGCCTTTTCCCTTCGAATCGGGAGAGGCTGTTTTTATTATGTGGGCGGCCCCTATGAGGTAAAATGCATCCTACAGGCCTATTTCGACCTTGAAAGGGGCACGGTTCCAACTACGATGAGAAATGGAGCCGGGATGTGGGACTGCGCTGGAGCTTCTGCCCCCTTCGCCTATATTTGCTGTGGCTAGGAAATCATCCTTTTGGGAACTAAAAATCGCAATTTATGTAACAATTATTACATAAATTAAAAATAGTCATCTTGTTTACAAAGAAATCTTATTTTTGATAGGAAAAAATAATCATTATCTGATAAAATGATACCAAATATAGGAATGGATGGGAAGAATAGAGAGATAAATCAAATAATTTATAACGAACCAAACTTGCCATGTCTTCTTATGGAATCGTTCTTTGGGATGTCTGGAAGAGGGGTAGGCATTTTTTCTGGGGTTTCGGTAAAAAAGGCTTTTTCCTGTAGAAACAGATATGAGTTGGAAAGGTGGTGCGCAAAACCCCATTTTCATTCGGTCCCCTTTTCCCTTGGGGGATATGGGCACAGTGTGACAACAGATGGCATTGATTTGAGGACATATTTTTTCTCACTTTGGCAGAAACATTCAAGGAGGAATGATGATGATGTATTTATCCCATAAGAAAAAAGTACTTTTATCGGCGGCCGTCCTCTTCGCGTTAGCGTCGGGAGAAGCTTTTGCAAGTTCCTATCATGGCGGAACATCGGACGTGACTTCGTCCAATGAAACACTGGACGAACTTTATGCAACAAATAAGGCTAAGGTCACCGTGACAGGGAGCGGTACGATTACTTTTACCCCATCAGGAACCACCGATGGTGAGGGAGCCATCGACGCCAGCGGAGGATCTGTCGTGACGATTGGGTCAAGCTCTTTACCTTATGACAGGTTGACGGCAAATGGGGAAATCCTTGCCGAGGACACGAGTAAGGTGAATCTTTATGCAAAAGAAATCACCATCAATAAGGGGGACGATTATGCAGCGGTAACAGCAACCAACGGAGCGACCATTACCATAGGGACTGCAAATACAACTTCCCTTACGACAACGGGAGAAGTGCTGTCAACGGATGGAGATAACGGTGCGGCGTCTTCCGTTACCCTAAATGCAGGCGATGTGACCTTGAACTATAGCCCAAATCCTTCTGCTGATTCGGGAAGCGGGGGAGATGAGGATCACACGCTCTATGCGGACGGTCGCAGCAGCCTTGCTGTAAATGCATCGGGTACGGTTACCATAAAAGGCCCGATTGGAGCTGTTGATTCCGGCAGCAGCATCACTGTCGATGGTTCCACGATTTCCCTGACCCATAATATAGTTGGAGAAGATGGCGTCACTTATAATTATGACCTCGAAACGCGGGGGATTCATGTGGAAGAGGGAGCTTCCGTTCGAATCGGCAGCGATAGTACAACGTCCCTTGCAATCGATGTGGAAAATAGCAGCGATGATTCGTCCATTGTTGTTAGTGGGGGTGCCTCCAAGCTGGAGCTTTATGGAAAGACTATTTCCGTCACGGCAGAAGACGGTATCTATAATGGTAAATTAACAAAAGAAACCTTTGATACTGAATATGAAGGCGGCAGCTTAGTGATTGGTTCGGACAGTACGGATTCCTTAATCGTAAACGGCCCAATCCAGACTGTAGGCAGTGACGCTAGCACGAAGCTTTTGGGATCTTCCATCGCTGTACAATCTCGCATCTATACCTATAGGGGTGGGGCCTTGACGATTGGTTCTAAAAGCACAGAATCTGTCTATGTGGATACTCTTTTTGATTCCGTCAATACAAAGACAACGATACTCGGCAATGACATCACGATTGGCAATAGTAGCTACTATTTAGACGGAATGTTGTACAGTAGTCCATCTATTGATATATACGATGGAAGTATTGTCACGATTGGTGACGATACTACAGCAACTGTTACCATTGGGGGTGATGTTGGGGCTGATATTGATGTGACGGATGCTGACCTCACCCTAAAGGGAAATGAGATTGTCATTGGACTAAATGATGATCAGCATTTTGCGATTTATCACGATTATGGCGGAACCGTTACCATTGGCGATGAGAATACCGAATCAGTCGTCATAAATACTGCGCTGCTTATGCAGACAACACCAAACCACCAAAAAAGCAACTTGACGACTGTCACGGGAGATACGGTGACGTTCAGTGGAATTGTGAGCACATATGGGATAGAATCTTCCCTCGTAGTAGATGGAACAACAATTTTGTTGACGAGAGATACGCCTATTCTAGAAGTGTCTCCGTATCCAATTTCAGCACTCTATGGAAGTGCCATTGCCCTAGGAAGCATCAGGACCGAGTCCCTTACCCTTGCTGGTACGGTTGCTTCTGTTTCATTAGGGGATGGGACCGATACAGAAGTATCCCTTGATGGCTCGGCGATTACCTTGCAGAACGGCGCCGTTGCTACGGGAAATGGGGCTGCACTTACGATTGGCAGCGCCGGGGTGACAAAGACCCTTACAGGTGACCTTACGGCCACGGATAAAGGCGTTGTTACGGCGACGCTCTCCGGAACTTATACGGGAGATGCTTCGGCCACGGATAGCGGCAATTTGACCTTAACTACAGGCTCCCTTACGGGTGACCTTACGACTTCCGATAGCGGTACTCTTGCGGCAACTGTCAGCCATACCTTTACAGGTAAGACGACAGACGATGCTGATACGATGACACTTGCCCTTAGCAGCGGCGCCACGTGGAACCTGACAGATTCTTCTACCGTCAATACCCTGAACGCGGAGGGAGGAGCTATTAGCCTCATGGACGGCACGCTGGGTGAGACGCTGACGGCAGGTTCCTTTGCCGGTGACGGCGCAACGCTCTATCTTGACGCTGATGGGTCGACCAATACGGGCAACGACCATCTCTACGTCACGGGAAGCCATACGGGAACGACGGCCCTGCATCTTAGCAGCACGTCCAATACCTGGTCCGGCGCCCTTGGAACGGTCCTTGCGAGCGTTGGCGAGGAACAGGGATCCTTTGCGAGCGAAGGGGAAACGGAAGCGGCTCTCTACTACTACAACCTTGAACTTGCAAGTACCAGCGACAACGTGACAGACGGCTACAGCACCGATTGGTACCTCAAGGGCTTTACGAAGGCTCCGACAAATGACGAAGGGCACCACACGACGGTGGTCCGGAACCTTGGCGGTATTACGGGAGGCAACTACCTTCTTTGGAGAAGCGACATGGATACGCTCTTCCGCCGCATGGGTGAAGCGGATGGGTCCCTTACGGACAATACGGATAACGGGATCTGGGCTCGGGGCAAGGGCAAGAAATTCAGCCGCGAGAGCGATTTTCTTGTTGACTCCAAGTATAATGAGTACGAAGTGGGCTACGACTGGCTCCATAAGAAGACGGACACGAAGGAGCACGTCATCGGTGTGGGCTTTGCCTACCTTGATGGCGATGCAACCTACGTGTCAGGGAAAGGGGACCTCAAGGGCTATACCCTAGGCCTTTACGATACGCAGGTCTGGAAAAACGGGCAGTACCTTGACCTCAGCCTCAAAGGGTCACGGTATGAAAATGAATTTGGTTATACCGGTCTTGGCCGATTCATTGACGGTCAGTCGAACAGTACGGGCTTTTCCTTCGGGGCCGAATATGGCTACAAGAAAAAGGACGAAAAGGGCTGGTTTGTGGAGCCGCAGGCCCAGGTTGTCCTGGGACACTTCCGGAATGATGCCTTCACCGATTCGAACGGGGTGCACGTGGAAGGCGAAAGCATGAACACCGCCCTGGGACGGATTGGAGCCCGGGCTGGGTATGAAAGCCCGCGCGTTACGGTCTATGCGAAAGCCAACTGGTACCATGACTTTGGCGGCAACCATGTGACGGTCATGTCCGTGGATACGGACCGGCTGCGCGTCCATGAAGATTATGGCGATACCTGGTTCTCCTATGGACTGGGCGGCGCCTATAAAATCAATGACGGTCTGCAGGCCTATTTCGACCTTGAACGGGGCGATGGTTCCAGCTACGATGAGAACTGGAGCTGGGATGTGGGACTGCGCTGGAGCTTTTGATCAAGAAATCACCCTGCCTCTTTGGCAGGGTGATTTTTTTGCGTTTTGAGCATGAAAGACTGAGCTCAAAAGGTATGGCGCGGCATCTTGACCCTGCCTAAAAAGCGTGACATACTGTATTTGCTAACAGTGCGTCAGGATTCATTTCAAAGGAGTGCGATAGCCATGGAATTCTTGAATCTCATAAAAGAGCGATATTCCTGCAAAAAGTTTGATGGCCGTCCCATCGATGAGAGTGTCCTTACAGCCATCCTTGAGGCGGGGCGCTTAGCCCCAACGGCAAAAAATGCCCAGGCTCAGCGCGTTTACGTCCTTACTTCCCCCAAGGCCCTTGCGGCCCTTGACAGCATAACGCCCTGCCGTTATGGGGCTCCTGTTGTCCTTGCCGTAGCCTATGATCGGAACAGTGTCTTCCATTATCCGGGAGATACCCGCGATTCCGGGGCCGAAGATGCCTCGATTGTGGGCGTCCATATGATGCTTGCGGCAAAAAATGTGGGAGTCGACAGCTGCTGGGTCAATTTCTTTGATCCAGAAAAACTCAAAAAGGCCTTGACCCTTCCGGAAAACGAAGACCTTGTGCTCCTTCTTGATTTAGGCTATAGAGGGGAAGGCGGCGGACCTCTTTTGAATCATACATCAAGAAAACCTCTTGTAGAAACTGTTAGGGTTTTGTGAGAAGGAAGGTGCTTTCCATGAAAAAAATCCTCGTTGCCTATTTCAGTGCAACTGGAACGACACGAAAGGCTGCCAAAGCCCTTGCTGAGGCTGCTGACGCGGATCTTTACGAAATCCGCCCCAAAGTGCCCTACACGGCCAAGGACCTTGACTGGATGGATCCTCGTTCACGGTCATCTTTGGAAAAAAAGGCCGGGGCGCCTTTACCGGAACTTTTGGACCACAATGCTGCGCCCGCGTCCTATGATGTCATTTTTTTGGGCTTTCCGATTTGGTGGTATGAAGCTCCCAAAATCATCACGAGTTTCCTCAAGGCGTACGATTTCAGTGATAAGAAAATCATCCTATTTGCCACAAGCGGCGGCAGTGGTTTTGGAAAGACGTTGGAAAAATTGAAGCCTGCCGCAGGGCCTCATGCAGACCTTATGGAAGGACGGATCCTTAATGGCCGTGTCGGTGAGGGCACACTGAAAAAGCTTCTGGCAGCTTCTGTATAAGAAAGGACGGATCATCATGAATCGAATCATGAAACTAGCAGGCATCCTCTTAATGGGCTTTATTCTGGCCTACATGGGCGGCTGTGCTTCAGCCGGCGGCGAAGAAAAGGCGGCCACCAAGAAGGCAGGCGCAGAGCAGGCAGCTTCACCCAAAGGGCGTCCGGACGTTCTTGTTGCCTATTTTTCCCAGACGGGAAATACGCGGACCGTGGCCCAAAAAATTGCGGCCCTAACGGGCGGCACCCTTTACGAAATTACGCCGGAAATTCCCTACAGCAAAGATGACCTTGACTACAATGTCAAGGACAGTCGGGCCAATCGGGAACAAAACGATGCCTCCGCCAGACCTAAACTGCGGGGAACGCCTGAGCATTTCCAAGATGTGAAAGTCATTTTCCTAGGGTATCCAATTTGGTGGGGGATTGAGCCGCGCAGCATTGATACTTTCAGTGAAAGTCTCGACTTTACAGGAAAGACCATCATTCCCTTCTGCACAAGCGGTTCCAGTGGTATCGAAAAAAGTGAGGAAAACCTTGCCTCCCTGATTCCTGGTGCCAAATGGAAGAAAGGCAGACGATTTGAAAAGACGGTAAGTGAAGAAGACCTTAAAAAATGGATCAAGGAACTGGATCTGTCCCTTCATTGAGAAAAAAGGGGTCCTATGATTGCCTTGGACTGGCTATCATCTAAAAAGCAGGCATCCCATGGGCCTTTTTGCTTACTTTTACTCCATGAATGTTTGATGCGTCTAACAAATATCAATGAAAAGGAATCAGAACATGAAAAAATTAGGCCTTATTGGGGGAACAGGCCCTGAATCAACCCTTATCTATTACAAAACGATTACCTCCCAGGTTGAGAAAAAAACGGGGAAATTTCCTTATCTGACGATAGAGAGCCTGAGTGTTTTTGACGTTCTTCAGTATGCTTCTTCAAATGACCGGGAAGGTCTCACTGAATATCTTCTTGAAGGGTTTCAGCATCTTGCTGGGGCAGGCTGTGAGTTTGCAGCCCTTACAGGAATCACGCCCCATGTAGTTCTTGATGAAATCAGGAAACGGGCACCCATCCCCGTCATCAGCATGATTGATACGACGGCCCAAGCGCTGCTTAAACAAAAAATTTCATCTGTCCTTTTACTGGGAACGAAACCGACGATGTCAGGCACGTTCGTAACGGAACCACTGGAACGCCAGGGTATCCATGTCTTAGTCCCGGAGCCAGACATCCAGGAACAAATCAATGATCATATTGAAAATGAATTGGAACTTGGCCTTGTAAAGGATAGTACCCAGCAATTTTTTAAGACCTATTGTGAGGACACGCTGACAAGGCACTCTGCCCAAGCCATTATCCTTGGCTGTACAGAACTGCCCCTGGCCTTTAAGAATCTTCCTCTTCCCGTCCCCACTGTGGATGTGATGGATGTCCATATCCGCACGCTTATCGATATGATTCTTGCCTGATATGGGGCATCTTGAACCATACTGGAAGATTTCCGTTGCAGCATCATTTCATGGGATTCATGCCGGTGGCAACAGACGGTCATTGGAAAAGTGTGAAACGGGTGCGCGGCATATCCTGATGACGTGGCAGCCATATCGTTCCATGGACCTTGATGGGTAATAGTCCCAGCAAGGTCTTTTTGTATCTTTTGAAAACCACGCCATAGTGGCGTGGTTCCGGAAAGCTTATAGCTATAAAAAAACCTCCTAATGAAGTACAATGCAGTCGACCTGTCAGTCAAGCAAAGTAAAAGATTAGGAGGTGCACTGCCATGCCAAGTGGGCAGAGTCATGTCGTTCATAGTTTAACACACACAAAGTGGAATTGTAAGTATCATATTGTGTTTGCACCAAAGTATCGTGGAAAAGTTTTCTATGAGGAAAAACGGTTAGCAATAAGAGACATCTAGCGACAGCTTTGTGAATGGAAGGGCGTAGAAATTTTTGAAGGTGAAATTTGCCCTGATCATGTACATCTGTTGGTAAGTATCCCGCCCAAAATTAGCGTTTCGTCTTTTGTAGGCTATCTGAAAGGCAAAAGTAGTTTGTTGATTTTCCAGAAGTTTGGAAATATGAAATTTGCCTACCGATCTCACCTCGATTCGAGAACACGGGCGGCCGGCGAAGTCGCCCTTGCCGTCCCACGTGAGGTCCGCCGCAGGCTTCAGCAGTGTGTCCGCCCAAGCGAGCAGGTCCGACGCAGGCAGCCGCCACTCGCTCACGTTCTGACGACGCCGCTGGTAGATGGTGAGCCTGACCTCGTCGATGTCGTAGAGATCGCCGAACTGGTCCAGGGCACCTAAGCCGTAGCATTTGAGCTGCGGGTTGTCCTCGGCGGACACCTCGATCTCGGATCCATACTTCAAGTCGATGATGTGCAGCGTCCCGTCCGCGATGATGAGCGCATCGGCCGTGTCGAAGCCCTGCCGCACCCAGCGGGAGAAGTCCACGCGCTGCTCGACCATCACGGCCGGATCAGGGCAGGACTGTTTGGCGGCCTCCACATGTTCGAGCACGTACGGTTCGCGCTCGACGCGGAGAGAATCGCATGGGAACTAGCGGCCATCGTCGAGTCCCTCCACATCCCTGAGCAGCGCCTCATAATGCTTCGGATTGACTGCTGAAAGCCTGTCCGCGCCATACTTCCGGAGCAACTCGCGGATCTGGTCCGTGTGACCGATGCGCGCCTTGTCGGCAAGCACCGCGCGCACGTCCTCGAGCCTCAGCTCCTTTCGGCGCTAAGGCCGAGGCGGAGACCGCTCAAATGACTGCCGGTGAAATTGGTCATAGTCGGTCACCTCAATGCGGATTGCTCCGCCTCATGTCGGTGACCAGCCGTTCGTCTAGCTGGCACGCTGTTAACTTTGCTAGTCCGTCATCCGGTTACGAACGCACCTCGCGGCCGCGAAGAAGGCGAGCCGGATTCGGGAGAACGGTTTCAGGTCATGTTCG
Source organism: Acidaminococcus sp. AM33-14BH (assembly GCF_003603525.1). Taxonomy (NCBI): domain Bacteria; kingdom Bacillati; phylum Bacillota; class Negativicutes; order Acidaminococcales; family Acidaminococcaceae; genus Acidaminococcus; species Acidaminococcus sp. AM33-14BH. Next base: position 234,800 of record NZ_QTNG01000001.1, read on the forward strand.
GGACTTCGAAAGCTGAGAGAAAATTAAGCGATAAAGCAATTATCAGTTAATATGCGTAGTAATATTCCCGATAATGTGTTAGACTGATACTTGACTATGGATGCACTTGACTGCCCTCGCTTTCTGTATTCAGCTTAAAAAGCGAGAGCTTGAAAGTCTTTGCCTTCGTTTTGCCACTGGTTTGCCAGTGTTTTTCCGGGAGCATCAAAGGAGGAGCGGACCGATGAGCGAACTGAACATCTTGTCCTACATCCGGGCCATGCAGCCAGGATTCAAGGACAACAAGCAGGAAGCGGCCGCGCGGTTCCTGCTCAGCGCCATCAATGATCAGGACTACGTAGCTTAAAACGGGTATCGGACGAATAGCCTGGACTCAAAGAAAATCAGCCGCCTTGTCAACCAGAAAGACCCTGTGCCGGACAACCTCATGCAGGCGTCGATGAGGCAGGAGGTCATTGACGGGACGCTCCGAACTCAGGGAGCAGCTGATCGGCTTCAGACGGCAGAGAGCGGCCGTGCAGACCCAGCTGAACGACGTTCGCAGGGACATGACGGGACAGAAACGCAGCTTCAAAAGGACGTTCAGCGACCTTGAACGATTCTTCCCCAACGAGGAATTCCGCACCCTCGAGAAGATCGAAGGCTTCCACCACAAGCTGTCAAGGATACTGGATTCCGAATTCAAGGAAACGGAAGGCGACCTCGCCACCACCTACATGCTGCTGGGCGACGAGATCGCCCGGATCAAGAACCAGATCACCGAGATCAAGAACGTCCCGAACGTCTCGCAGGCGATCCTGAAAGAGTTCGCCCAACTCTCCACGGAACTCAACAACTTCCGCGAAGCGAACCATAACTACGACGAGCTCGAACGGCTGAAGGCCATGGCGGCGGACTACGCGAAAACGAGGGATACGGTCACCCAAGAGCAGCTGCTCACCATCGAGAGCGCGATCAACCAGAACATGCGGGAGATAAGCCTCGACATACTGAGGGACGCCACGCATCTGCCACCCATCCTGAGGCTCGAGAAGCTGAACAAGTACACCTTCAACACCCCGAACGACGGAGGAACCGGCGCACAGTACCGTGGCCTCATCACCTTCGATCTCGCCAACATGCTGGCCGCCCCGATCCCGTTCGTCGTCCACGACTCCATCCTTCTCAAAAACATAGACAAACCCGTCTTCTCCGAGATCGTCCGCGTCTACGAGAAGCAGAAGGAACACGGCAAGCAGGTGTTCCTGGCTTACGATACGCTCGCATCCTATGATGCCGGAGCGCAGCGGATACTAGAGAAAAACGCCGTATTGAGACTTTCGCCCGCTGGCAACGAGCTGTTCGGCTGGGCATGGAACAAGGAGGAAAAGAATGACGCAGACGAAACAAGCTAAGAAGGAACTACATTCCGAGTTCTCCTACAACCGGCTCTGGAAGCTGCTGATCGATCGCAACATCAAGAAAAAGGACCTACAGGAAATGAGTGACGTCAGCGCCGCATCCATCGCGAAGATGGGACGCTGCGAAAACGTCACGACCGACGTCCTGCTGAGAATCTGCGAGGCACTCGACTGCGGCCCCGAGGACATCATGGAACGAAAGGACAAGACAACGGAGGAATAAGCCCGCTTCAGCGGATGACGAACCTCCGCCACAAAAAGTCTTCTTACGAGGAACGCACGCATGGAAATATTCAACAACACCACAAACGTCGTCAAAGACGACCTGCAAAAGACGATCCGCTCCGGCAGCAAAGTGTCCATCGCCGCCGCATGCTTTTCCATCTACGCCTTTCAGGAGCTCAAGGAGCAGCTGGAGTCCTGCGAGGAGCTGCGCTTCCTCTTCACGTCTCCGACCTTCGTCGCGGAGAAGACGCCGAAGGAACGCCGCGAGTTCTACATTCCCCGGCTCCAGCGCGAGAAGAGCCTGTACGGCACGGAGTTCGAGGTGCGCCTGCGCAACGAGCTCAAACAGAAGGCCGTCGCGAGGGAATGCGCCCAATGGATGCGCCGCAAGGCGAAGTTCAGGTCGAACACCACCCGGGACTCCATGAACAACTTCATGCTCGTCTCCGACGGCGACGAGACCTACGCCTACAGTCCCATGAACAGCTTCACCACGGTCGACCTCGGCTGCGAGCGGGGCAACAACATGACGAACATCGTCGTGCGCGTCGAATCCCCAGAAAGCACCCAGTTCCTGCAGACCTTCGATCAGGTGTGGAACGACAAGGAAAAGCTCAAGGACGTCACCGGTGAGGTCATAGACATGATCTCCACGGTCTATCAGGAGAACCCCCCGGAGATCATCTACTACATGACGCTCTACAACATCTTCAGCGAGTTTCTGGAGGACATCTCCGAGGACGTCCTCCCCAACGAGGCGACCGGCTTTAAGGACAGCGTCATCTGGAACAAGCTCTTCAACTTCCAGAAGGACGCGGCGCTTGGCATCATCAACAAGCTCGAACAATATAACGGCTGCATCCTTGCCGACAGCGTCGGACTCGGCAAGACCTTCACCGCGCTTGCAGTCATCAAATACTACGAGGGCAGGAACAAGAACGTGCTCGTCCTGTGCCCGAAGAAGCTCTCCGAGAACTGGATGACCTACCGGGGCAACCTGATCAACAACCCGCTCGCAAAAGACCGGTTCCGCTACGACGTCCTCTATCACACCGACCTGTCCCGCAACAGCGGCAACACGGCCGTCGGACTGCCCATCGACAGGATCAACTGGGGCAACTATGATCTTGTCGTCATCGACGAGAGCCACAACTTCCGCAACGGAAACGGGACGGACAGCCAAGGCGGCGAGAAGGAAAACCGCTACATGCGGCTGATGAACCGCGTCATCAAACCCGGCGTGAAAACAAAGGTCCTGATGCTGTCGGCTACCCCTGTCAACAACCGTTTCTACGACCTGCGCAACCAGCTGGCGCTCGCCTACGGCGGCGACCCGGAGGAAATCAACGGGAAGCTGAAGACGAAATCGGACATCGACACGATCTTCAGGCAGGCGCAGGCCGTCTACAACACATGGTGCAAGCTGCCCGAGGCGCAGCGCACGACGGATCATCTGCTTGCGAGCCTGGACTACGACTTCTTTGAAGTCCTCGACAGCGTGACCATCGCCCGGTCCCGGAAGCACATCCAAACCTATTACGACGTGACGGACATCGGGTCCTTCCCGAAGCGGCTGAAGCCCGTATCCCTGCGGCCCAAGCTGACCAAGCTCAAGGACGCGATCAACTACAAGGAGGTGATCGAGCTCCTGACCGCGCTGCACCTGACCATCTACACGCCGACCGTCTACATCCAGCCGAGCAAGTTGCACAAGTATCTCGACGAGAAGGAGACGGAGAAGTTCCGCATGGGCCGTGAGATCGGCATCCAGCGCCTCATGAGCATCAACCTCCTCAAGCGCATGGAAAGTTCCGTCCACTCCTTCCTGCTGACGGTAAAGAGGATCTGCGACTACCTGTATGACACCTCGCAGACCATCGAGGCGTTCCGGAATGGCGGCTCGGGCAACCTTGACGAGATGACGGACCTGTCCGGCGAGGCGGCGGACTTTGACGACGACGACCAGAACACGGACTTCTTCGGCGTCGGCAAGAAGGTGCGCATCGACCTTCGGGACATGGACTACCTCTCATGGAAGCGGGACATCGACGAGGACATCGGCACCCTGTCCCTGCTGATCGGCATGGTGGAGGACATCACCCCGCAGTACGACTACAAGCTGAGCGAGCTACTCCGCGTAATCCGCGAGAAGGTCGAAAAGCCGATCAACCCCGGCAACAAGAAGGTCCTGATCTTCACCGCCTTTTCGGACACGGCGGAATACCTGTACGAGCACGTGAGCGGCATGGCGAAAACGCAGCTGGGACTCAACACGGCCCTCATCACGGGGGCGGTCGACGGCAAGACGACGATTCCGGGGTTCAAGGCCGAGATGAACCACGTCCTGACCTGCTTCTCCCCGAAGTCCAAGGACAGGGACGTGCTGTACCCCAAGGACACGGAGGACATCGACATCCTGATCGCGACGGACTGCATCTCCGAGGGGCAGAACCTGCAGGACTGCGACTACTGCATCAACTACGACATCCACTGGAACCCCGTGCGCATCATCCAGCGCTTCGGACGAATCGACCGCATCGGCAGCCGCAACGAGGCGATCCAGCTCGTCAACTTCTGGCCCGACCTCGACTTGGACGAATATATCCAGCTCAAGTCACGCGTCGAGGAAAGGATGCGTATCTCCGTCATGACCTCGACGGGCGACGACAACCCAATCGACCAAGAGGAGAAGGGAGACCTCGAATACCGCCGCAGCCAGCTGAAAAAGCTGCAGGAGGAGGTCGTCGACCTGGAGGATATGACGAACGGCGTGTCCATCATGGACCTGGGACTGAACGAGTTCCGCATGGATCTAATCGCCTACAGGAAGGAGCACGGGAACATCGACCACATGCCGTTCGGCATCCACACGGTCGTGAAGGGCGACAAGCCCGGCGTGATCTTCGTCCTGAAGAACGTCAACAAGCAGGTCAACATCCAGAACCAGAACAGTCTTCACCCCTTCTACATGGTCTACGTCGGCATGGACGGCGAGGTGGTCACCAACCACCTGCAGCCGAAGGACACGCTGGACATGATGCGCCATCTCGCACGGGGAAAATCCGTGCCGGACAAGGCGCTCTGCGGAAGGTTCAACAAGGCGACGGACGACGGCCGGAACATGGGCCGCATATCGAAGCTGCTGGAGGATGCGATCATGTCCGTCATCGACGCCAAGGACGAAGGTGACATCGACAGCTTCTTCGGCTGCGGACAGACCACCTTCCTCTCCAGTGGATTCTCGGGACTCGACGACTTCGAACTGATTTGCTTCATGGTGGTGCTCTGACATGATGAACTTTCCAACCGCGACGACGGTGAGGAAACGCCTGCCCAAGGAGGCGTTCTACCGTCACCTCGCGCTGACAAACGCACTCAAGGAAAAATTCGTATCCGGCGTGGACCGGATCATGGTGGAGAACAGCTTCACCAAACAGACGCTGAACCTGACGGCAAGCGCCGAGACCAAGGAGATCCTCCTGCTGTCCGTCAGGCTGAAGAAGCAGGAGTTCGACGGCAAGGTCACTGAGGCGATTGCCCGGCAGAACAAGCACCGGCTCGTCTTCTTGCTGTGCTTTGAGAGCAGGCGGCAGCTGGCGCTCTATTACGGCAAGCTCTACCGCACGCCATGGATGGAGGCGTCGGATGTCCATCTGAGCCTGCACGGCTTCACCTTGGACGAGATCTGGAACTCCATGGTCGAGCAGATCGCGCTGCTGGAGGAGGACGCCTCAGGGCAGAACGAAAATCTGTCCATCGATGAGCGGCTGGACAGGCAGGACAGGATCGAGAAGCTAAAGATGCTGATCAGCAGGACGGAGGCGGCAACATGGCGACAGCAGCAGCCCAAGAAGCAGTTTGAGACCTACACGCGCCTGCGAGAATATCAGAAGGAACTGGAGGAGTTGACTCATGGAGAAGATGAACATGCACACGCCTGACTTGGCGAAGGAAAACTACGAGAAGCTAGCTGCGCTCTTCCCGAACGCGGTGACGGAAACGAAGGACGAGAACGGCGAGACCGTCCGCGCGATCGACGCGGATGTGCTTAGGTCAGAGATCGCCGCCACTGTCGTTGAAGGCACGCAGGAACGCTACCAGTTCACGTGGCCGGACAAGAGAAAGTCCGTCGTGCTGGCCAACCAGCCGATTGCAAAGACGCTGCGCCTCGACCGGGAGAAATCCGTGGGACGCGACGGCACGCCCGGCAGCATCGACACTGAGAACATCTACATCGAGGGCGACAACCTGGACGCCCTCAAGCTCCTGCAGGAGACCTACCTCGGTAAGGTCAAAATGATATACATCGATCCACCGTACAACACGGGGTCGGATGCGTTTGTGTACGACGACGACAGCTCCATCAGCGGCGAGGAGTTCGCCGAGCGCAGCGGGCAGCGGGATGATGATGGCAACCTGCTGTTCGACATGCGAACCAACAACGAGTCAAACGGCAGGTTCCACACGGACTGGCTCAACATGCTGTATCCGAGGCTTCGGATTGCAAAGGATTTGCTTACGAATGATGGGCTGATATTCATTTCAATTGATGAGGGCGAGTCGCATAATTTAAGAAAAGTATGCGATGAAGTTTTTGGTGAGGAAAATTTCGTAGTTCAGATTATATGGGAGAAACGATTTACGCGGAGTAATAATTCCAAACGATTTACCACCCAAACCGAGCCAATAATTTGCTACGCAAAGAGTATTTCTGAGATTCAATCAATACAGGAAAAAAGAAATGATAAGGCGGATTCTATCTATTCAAATCCGGATAATGATCCAAGAGGTCCTTGGACGAGCGTTTCATATGTTAATCCTGCCCTAAAAGAGCAGCGACCAAACTTGGCCTATCCGATCCAGAACCCGTATACACATGAATGGGTCAACCATCCAACAAATGCATGGAAATATGAAAAAGGAACTTATGAAAAACATGTTGCAGAAAATAGACTCTATTGGGGGAAAAATAAGGAAAACAAATATCCGAGACTGAAAAAATTTCTTTCCGAAATGAATGGAGGAATGGTTCCTGTTGATCTATGGCGAAGAGAAGAATCTGGAACTACCGATTTGGCCAGTAAAGCATTAGAAGAATTGCTGGGACGAAAAATATTTGACTTTCCAAAGCCAGTTGAATTAATTAAAAGAATAATTTCACTCATAATAAACGATGAAAACAATAAGGATGATATTATCCTCGACTTCTTCTCTGGCTCAGCTACCACAGCTAACGCGGTGATGCAGCTGAATGCTGAGGATGGCGGCAATCGCAAATTCATTATGGTGCAGTTGCCAGAAGTTTGCGATGAAAAAAGCGAGGCATACAAGGCTGGCTACCGTACCATCTGCGAAATTGGCGAAGAGCGCATTCGTCGTGCGGGTAAGAAGATTAATGAAGAGTCTCCTCTGACAACGACGAAATTGGACATTGGTTTTCGTGTCTTCAAAGTGGACAGCTCGAACATGGAGGATGTCTACTATCGTCCCGCCGACGTGAAGCAGGCGCAGCTGGACCTATTTGCGGACAACATCAAGCCGGACCGCACGCCGGAGGATCTGCTCTTTCAGGTGATGCTGGATCTTGGTATCACGCTGTCCTCATCGGTTGATGAGGAGATGCTCGACGGCCGGAAGGTGTTCTCGGTCGCCGACGGCTATCTCATCGCTTGCTTCGATAAGGACGTTACGGATGAGACGGTCAAGGCCATCGCCAAGCGCCATCCCTTCTACGCCGTCTTCCGCGACAGCGGCATGGCAAATGACAGTGTAATGGCCAACTTCGAGCAGATTTTCGAGACGTATAGTCCCCAGACGCAAAGGAAGGTGCTGTGATGGCGGAAGAACTCATGCGGATCGCTTATCACAGATCGGACAATCTGGTGGCGGATTCGGAACGAATCATAGAGACGGCTCAAGGGAATGCCTATCAGGCTGTCAATCTGCTTCTTGTGGAGCGGAACTGGCTTCTCGGTAAGCGCATCTCCGAGGAAATCGCTAACGGGGATGGGCGCACGGAATATGGGTCCGAGGTCATGAAGAAGCTGGCGCGTGCGCTGACCGCGAAGTACGGCAGAGGGTTCACGATGACGAATCTGTACTATTATTTTTCGTTCTATCGTGCCTTCCCGGAGATTTTCCACTCACTGCGTGGAAAATCTTCCGCGCCGCTTTTGTCGTGGACGCATTATCGGACGCTTCTCCAGGTGAACGACGAGAAGGCGCGGCAGTGGTACGCGCAGGAGGCGGCAACTGAGAACTGGAGCACCCGTACCCTGCAGCGCAACATCTCGTCGCAGTACTACTACCGGATGCTGAAGACGCAGAGTCAGGATGCCGTCAAACGTGAGATGCAGGAGCTGACGGCGGAGTACCAGAAAAAGCTCGAGTTCATCAAGAGCCCGGTCATCGCCGAGTTTCTTGGCATGCAGGAGGACACGTCGTATCTGGAGTCGGACCTCGAGCAGAGCATTATCAACAACCTGCAGAAGTTCCTCATGGAGCTCGGCAAGGGGTACGCATTCGTCGCCAGACAGCAGCGCATCCACACCGAGAAAGAAGACTACTCCATCGACTTGGTGTTCTACAACTACATCCTGAAGTGCTTCGTCCTGATTGACCTGAAGACGAAAAAGATCACGCATCAGGACGTCGGCCAGATGGACATGTACATCCGCATGTACGACGAGCGGAAAAAGCAGCCGGACGACCATCCGACCATCGGCATCATCCTGTGCGCGGACACGGATTCCGACATCGCTCGCTACTCGATCATGAACGAGAGCGATCAGCTCTTCGCGTCGAAGTACAAGCTGTACCTGCCGACGGAGGAGGAACTGCGCGCGGAGATCGAGACGCAAAAGGAGCTGTTCTATCTGCAGCACGCGGACAAGGAAGGAGGGCCGACGGATGAGATTTAAATTTTCCATACAGCCCTTCCAGACGGATGCCGTGGAGAGCGTGGCGGACGTGTTCGCGGGACAGCCGTACAACGACCGGTTCACCTACCGCAGGGACGTGGAGGTCCACCGCGACCTCACGAACTGGTCGAAGTCCGACGAGGAGCTGACCATGGGCTTCGCCAACGCCAGGGTGCAGATAGGCGAAGCGCAGATCCTCGCGAACGTCCGGCGGATTCAGATGAGGAACAACATTCACGTGTCCGACGCTCTGACACAGACCAATCTTGGCGCGTGCTCGCTTGACGTGGAGATGGAGACGGGCACGGGCAAGACCTACGTCTACATCAAGACGATGTTCGAGCTGAACAAGCGCTACGGCTGGAGCAAGTTCATCGTCGTGGTGCCGTCCATCGCTATCCGCGAGGGTGTGCGCAAGAGCTTTGACACCATGTCGGACCATTTCATGGAGCAGTACGGCAAGAAGGCGCGCGTCTTCATCTACGACTCCAAGCGCCTCTCCGACATCGATTCCTTCAGCCAGAGTGCCGACGTTCAGGTCATGATCATCAACACGCAGGCGTTCAACACGTCCTTCAACAAGGACAAGAACGTGGAGGGGCGTAAGGGCAACGACGCGGCGAGGATCATCTTCTCCCGGCGCGACTCGTTCGGAAGCCGCCGCCCAATAGACGTGATCGCTGCCAACCGTCCCATCGTGATCATGGACGAGCCGCAGAAGATGGGCGGCAAGGCGACCCAGAAGGCGCTTGAGGCGTTCAACCCGCTGTTCTGCCTGAACTATTCGGCCACGCACAAGGAGCATCACGACCTCGTGTACGTGCTGGACGCGCTGGACGCCTACAACAAGCGACTGGTCAAGCGAATCGAGGTCAAGGGCTTTGACATCAAGAACCTGCGCGGCACGGACAGCTACCTGTATCTGGAGAGAATCGTGATCTCGCCGAGAAAGCCGCCGATGGCACGGCTGGAGTTCGAGATCGCCTACCAGAAGTCCATCAACCGGGAGACCCGGCAGGTAGGCGTGGACGACGACCTGTACGCGCTGTCAAAGGGCATGGAGCAGTATCGCGGCTACCACGTCAGCGCGATCGACCCGATCCGGGGCGAGGTGAGCTTCACCAACGGCGTGACGATTCACGCGGGCGAGGTCACCGGCGACGTGTCGGAGGCGGACATGCGACGCGTTGAGATCCGTGAGACAATCCGCTCGCACTTCGAGAAGGAGAAGGCGCTCTTCGACCGGGGCGTCAAGTGCCTGTCCCTGTTCTTCATCGACGAGGTGGCGAAGTACCGCAAGTACGACGAGGACGGCAACGAGACGAACTCCGAGTACGGCGACATCTTTGAGCAGGAGTACACGGACATCCTGAACGAGTACCTGACGCTGTTCGACACGCCCTACGAGCGCTACCTCAGGTCCATTGACGTGCACAGCACGCATGCGGGCTACTTCAGCATCGACAAGAAGGGCCGCAAGGTCGACAGCAAGCTCAAGCGCGGCAGCGACGAGAGCGACGACACGTCCGCCTACGACCTGATATTGAAGGACAAGGAGCGGCTGCTCTCCTTCGACAATCCCGTGCGCTTCATCTTCTCGCACTCGGCCCTGAGGGAAGGATGGGACAACCCGAACGTCTTCCAGATCTGCACGCTCAAGCACGGCGGCAACTCGCCGACGCAGAAGCGGCAGGAGGTCGGACGGGGACTCAGGCTCTGCGTGAACCAGAATGGCGACCGGATGGATACGGCCATGCTGGGAGACGCGGTGCAGCAGGTCAACCAACTGACCGTCATCGCAAGCGACGGCTACAAGGACTTCGTTGCCGACCTTCAGCGCGGCATACGCGAGGACCTCTATGACCGCCCGACCAAGGCGACCGAGGATTACTTCGCTGGAAAGACCATCGTTCTGGACGGTGCCGAGAAAACGGTCAGCGACAGGCAGGCGCACGACATCTACCGCTACCTCATCAAGAACGACTACATCGACGACGATGACCACGTCTCGGACCAGTACCGGACGGACCTTGCGAACAACGCACTCGCCCCGCTTCCCGATAGCTGCAGGGAGATTGCGGACGGCGTGCACGCGCTGATCCAAAGCGTGTTCGATGAGCACGCGCTCGACGGCATGGTAAGCGACGGCCACGAGACCAAGGTCCGTGAGAACGCGCTCAACGACAACTTCTACAAGAAGGAGTTCCAGACCCTCTGGGGTTACATCAACCACAAGTACGCGTACACCGTCTCGTTCGACGGCGAGGAGCTCATCGCCAAGGCAATCCGGCACATCGACGAGAAGATGTTCGTCGCCAAGCTGCAATACACCGTGACCCAAGGCGAGCAGGGACAGGACTGGAGCACCGAGAAGGTCAAAGCCGGGATCGGCTTCGTGGCGGAAACCAGCGTGACCTACAACCTCGACCGAGCGGAGGGCAGCTCCGTTCGCTACGATCTGGTCGGCAAGGTGGCCCAAGGAGCCAAGCTCACGCGCCGGACAACCGCCCGAATCCTCAAGGGCATCAAGCCCCAGACCTTCGCCATGTACCAGAACAACCCGGAGGAGTTCATCGCCAAAGCCATCCGTCTGATCGACGAGGAAAAGGCCACGATGATCGTGGAGCAGATCCAGTACAACCAGACGGAAGGCACCTATGACAGCGCCATCTTCACGGCCGAGAAGAACACGGACTTCGCCCGCGCAATCGAGGCCAAGAAGAACGTGCAAGACTACGTGTTCCCGGACTCGGATGGCGAGAAGGCCTTTGCCGGAGAGCTGGAACTGGACGAGAAGGTCGTGGTCTACGCCAAGCTGCCGCGCGGCTTCCAGATACCGACGCCCGTCGGCAACTATGCGCCTGACTGGGCAATCGCCTTCAGCAAGGGAAGCGTGAAGCACATCTTCTTCATCGCGGAGACCAAGGGCACGATGGAAAGCCTGAACCTGAAGCCCATCGAGCAGGCAAAAATCAGCTGCGCAAAGCAACTGTTCAAGACCCTATCCAACAAGGACGTCGTCTACCACGACGTCGACACGTATCAGCACCTGCTCGACGTGATGGAGGCCATATAAGACAGTCGGCTGAACAGCGTATTAAACCTTTTAGCGGTAGCAGACAGGAGGTGTCACTTTTGACTCGAACAGCAGGAGGACTTTCAAAATGGCTGTAAAAATCCTATTTGTGTGCCATGGCAATATTTATAATATTTCTGGGAACCCGCATGGAATGGGCTTGTATGGAAATTCGATAGAGAAATTACTACTGTTTTACTACTCGACCACAATATATAGTGGTTAAAATGAAGAATTTGCTACTATATATAGTATGAGTGATTTATATGTTTTTGATCGACGGAGGAGAAAGTGAAAAAACATATGAATTTATAATTTGACAGGTGATGAAATGAACGTATTATTTCTTCATCGGTTTTTTTGATGCTGGATTAAGATACTAAAAGGCACCAATTATAAAATTTAAACTTGGCACAAATCAAGTTCAAATACTAAAAATCGCTAATTTCAGTATTTAAGAATACGGAACATACTGGAAATAGCAGGAAAGTGGGGAGAGACAAGATGGGGCAAGAGAATGAAATGTGGTTGTCGACTGAACAAATTGCTAAATATTTGGGGGTAAGTACTATAACTATAAGAAAGTGGATTAGGGAAAAAAGAAGAATTCCGTTTGTGCGGATAGGGCGGCAGTACAGATTTAAAATCTCAGCAGTCGACGAATGGATAGACTCAGGCAAAAGTAGTATCTATTAATGGTGTTTGAAAAATAAACAAACAAAGGAACGGAGCTATTTGCAAGGTCATCGTACCCGGCAGATAGCCCCATTTTTATAGGGATAAGAATACATTGAGAAAAGTCAAGTGGAATTAGACCGAAAAATATCTCTACGAAAATAATGCATTGTGATATAATAAAAAACATAAAGCAAACAAGTGTTCGTCTAAACGTAAACATAGATTGTGTTTGTAAAGCCTAGAAATATATTTCAAAAAGAAAACAAAAATATATTAAAAATATACAAGAAATTCAATGTCGAAATAAACATTGACGTATAGGACAAAAATAATATATAATCTTCCTGATGCTAAAAGGAGGTAAGACTATGAATGTGAACTTCAATCCCAGAACTCTTTTTGAAAATATAGAATTCCTGCTAAAGACTCAGGGGCGTAAAATTGGAGAGGTGGAAAATGCCGTCGGCGTAAGTGCTGGTTATATTTCAAGAAACAGCAAAGAAAATTCCAGTAAACCAGGAATTGAATTTATCATAAATATCGCTAGGGAGCTGAATGTGAGCCTTGACACTCTTCTTACGGTTAACCTTGTGGAATGTACTCCCACAGAACAATATTTAATATCTTTTATTGATAAATTAAAGAATGATACTGAACGTGATGAATTAGCATGGAATAAAGAAGTTGCTCAGGATCTAAATTCTGTTCCTGTTGATGAAAATGGGATTCCCAATCATCCTTTATTCGTCCCTAAGGAAAAACCCGTTGATGACGGTACTTATTTCGATGTGCCTTATGAGTCTTATTTCCCGTCTCATTCGTATGGGAAAGATACCCTCATTAGCGGGGATTGCTTTGACTTGAGTCTAAAAAATTATTCCAAGCTATATCTTATGGCGGTTACTAAGGTCTTAACACAGAAAACAGACGCGGAAATTCCAAGCGATAAGGAAGAACAAAGGGATACTGGCAAAAATAAGATTTTTGATCCTTTAGCCATTGAACTCTGGATGGATCTTTCTCAAGGACCTGCACAGTACTTATGCAGTACCCGTGGAAACCCTAGCTTGCGCGATAAGATTCTAATTCTTTATAGTACGGTTTCCGAAAATTCAAATCATCCTCATGTGAAGAAAGACGTCCGGTATATCATTGATTCCTTTATGAAGAATGACATTGAAAATGATTCATTGGATGCCCCCCCATTCTAAGAAAGTGCGAGCAGTCCTGAGGTTGATAGATGAATTCAGCTTAATTATCTTATGTGAATGGTAAATCATTTTTTCAAAGGAGGAATGTACAGGATGAGCACTTTTAGGAAGCATATTCGAGATCTTCATGACGGCACAAGTGATGGAGCACGAGTTTTCGATGCTGTCATCGAGGATGGTGTGGTGTATTTGGAAATCAAAATCGGCAGAGGTGAGTATAAGCGCATCTTGTGGACGGATGTTACGTATCAAGTGGATGCAGCTGTAGAAACAGCAGGGTAAAGCTTAAATAAAAAATAAAGTAAAACATATAGAAGTCACCAAACAGTCTGATATAAAGTGCGGAACTGTAAAAAGGGGCTATCTATAACAACCGAAAGGTGTTATAGGTAGCCCCTTTTTTTTTGAGTATTTTTCTTTTAAAAATTTACCAACATAAATTTAAATCTGGCCTAAAGTTCACTTCCGGACGCGGAAGTGCCCAGAGCTGAAGGCCGGAATAGTTAATTACCGTCAGCCTACTGGGATGGTTGACCATGGAAGCGGAGATGCATCTTATGGTCAATTGTGACAGGCTGCCTGTGTGGATCTTCGCTTCGCAGTTAGCGAAGGAGAAGATCGCACATGGCCAATCTACAGAAAAGCAAAGACAAAAAGTATTATATTCCTCTCGAAATTACGGAGGGAACCATTATTACAAAGGAGTTTGAAAATGCACCAAGGGTGTGGTCGAAAATCGGAAACAAAATGGTCAGGTCGATCCTTGTGCCGGCAACAGAAGAACAGTATAAGGCCTATATGCGTCCTGAATGGCGAGAGGATAAAAGGCAGCAAAGACTTGCTGAGAGCCGTCGCAAACGTGAAGAATCCCTTCAAAACGGAACTTTGGATAAATCGATTAAGTCCTGGGACACTGCTGTTTCATATGAGCAGCTGAGTGAGATGGATTTTATGTTTGAAGAGACCCAGACGCAGCTCACCTTAGAGGAGCTGGTTGAGAAGAAAGAACTACTTGAAACCTTGAAAGGGGAACTTGCAAAGCTAGAAGAAATCGATCGAATCATCCTCCTGCTCTTTTCCAAGGGAGATAGTGAAGCTGCGATTGGTGCAAAGGTTGGTTTGTCTCAAAAGGGTGTCAATAAAAGAAAGCAGCGCCTCTTTCAAAAGCTCCGGGAACAGCTCAAGGACTTTCGCTGAGACATCCAGCTGCAAATTTTTTAGAACTGGGGGTACTTAATCATCATGGCCTTGTCCTGATACCTTTGAAGGGCAGAAGAAATAAACCCTGGAAAGGCGGGTGAGGAAGATGGAGATAGTATCGCTGAAATCTTATCAAGAGGAAACCCTTGATAAGGAGCTGGTGGCCATTCTGATGGAAATCAGCCGGACAGCTGCGAGTGTGGCAAGAAATGTCGTGAGGTTACGAATTCAGAGTAAATCAAAGGGAGGCAATCAAAATGAACGATGTGTTGCTGAAAGATGCCATTGTGGAAATAAGGACATGCGGAGAATTTTTAGTTAAATACGCCGCAACTCTTGAGGAAGAACTCAAAAAAGCGAATCATCCGGAACCGGTGGCTGAAACAGTAAAAGTCGAGGAACCAGCTCTTACCCTTGAGATGGTACGAAAGGTTGCCGCCGATAAATCTCGCTCTGGTTTTACGAAAGAGGTGCGGAGCCTTATTCAAAAGTATGGTGCCAACAAACTGTCTGACGTAAACGCTGAATCCTACGTTCCCTTTATGAAGGAACTGGAGGAATTTGGAAATGGCAAGTAAACACGCAATTTTATCAGCCTCTTCGAGCCACCGGTGGATTGCCTGTCCGCCATCAGCTTTGGAATGCGCCAAGCTGCCTGATGCATCAAGCAAGTTTGCAAAGCAGGGCACGGATGCTCATAGACTTTCTGAGTATAAGCTGAAAAAGTCGTTAGGGGAGAAGGTTCACAACCCTCAAAAACGGTTAGCCTACTTTGATGAGGAAATGGACGAATCCAGTAATGACTATGCTCAGTTTGTGATGGAAAAACTCGCTGCGGCAAAAGAACGGTGCAAGGATCCTATGGTCATGGTGGAGCAGCATCTGGATTTTTCCAGATGGGTTCCAGAGGGGTTCGGTACCGGAGATTGCCTGATAGTCGCGGATGATACCCTAGTCATCATTGACTATAAATACGGGCTTGGTGTTCTTGTAGAGGCTGAAAAGAATCCGCAGATGATGTGTTATGCTCTTGGCGCCCTGGAACTTTTCGACGGTATTTACGATATTAAGAACGTCGAGATGACCATTTTCCAGCCGCGGAGAGACAATGTCAGCACTTACGTGATTTCCAAGAATGACCTTCTTTCCTGGGCTGAAGAAGTGCTTCGACCTGCAGCAGAACTTGCTGCCAAAGGAGAAGGCGAATACCGAGCCGGTGATCACTGCAGGTTCTGCAAAATCAAGGCAACCTGCAGAAAACGGGCTGAATATAATCTTGAAATGGCAAAGTATGATTTTGCTATGCCTTCAAAGCTCGAAGATGGGGAAGTTGAAGTCATCCTGGAAAAGGTTGATGAAATGGTGGCATGGGCAAACGATGTCAAAGAGTATGCTCTGCAGCAGGCCCTCTCGGGAAAACAATGGGATGGCTGGAAAGTGGTAGAAGGACGAGCCAATCGCCGGTACATCAACGAAGAGGCTGTTGCCGCGAAGGTCGAAGCCGCTGGCTTCAATCCATACGAAAAGAAACTCCTGGGAATCACGGCGATGACCAAACAACTTGGCAAGAACCGTTTCGAGGAATTGCTGAATGAACTGATTGAAAAACCACAAGGAAAGCCGGTTCTTGTACCGGAATCCGATAAACGGCCTGCAATGCATACAGCGGCAGACGATTTCAAAAGTGAGATTTGAGGAGGAAATTATTATGTCTAAAGGTTATGTAAATCCCTGTAAAGTCATCACTGGTACCAGCACTCGTTGGTCTTATGCCAACATATGGGAACCCAAAAGCATCAATGGCAGCACGCCCAAATATTCCGTCAGCCTTATCATTCCAAAGTCTGACGTACAGACCGTCAAGAAAATCCAAGCAGCGATTAAGGCCGCCTACGAGGAAGGGCAGGGAAAGCTGAAAGGAAACAGCCGTTCCGTTCCGTCCCTTGACGCAATCAAAACTCCGCTTCGTGATGGCGATCTGGAACGCCCCGGTGATGATGCATATAAAGACTGCTTCTTCATCAACGCCAATTCCACCACAAAGCCCGGTATTGTCGATGCGGACTGCCAGCAAATCATGGAACGCTCCGAAGTCTACAGCGGGGTATATGGCCGGGCTTCCATCAACTTCTACGCCTTCAACTCGAACGGAAATAAGGGCATTGCCTGCGGCCTCAACAATCTGCAGAAAATCCGTGATGGCGAACCTCTCGGCGGGAGAATGCGCGCTGAGGATGAATTTTCCACCGTGGAAGAGGATGACTTTCTGGCTTAAGGAGGAACAAGGATGCTTGGAGAATTTTTTGTGGCAGTCCTTTGCGTTGTAGGCGCTATTTCGCTGACCACCTTCCTTGCCAAAATTGTGAGCGGCATCATGGAAAAACGGTATACGAGGCAGCGCAAACGGGAAGCTGACATGGAAATCTTGAAAAACAAGGTGGATTATGTGATTTCTCTTTGTGAACGGATCAATAACGGTAAATAATTCCAGGGCGGCAGGAGTTTCCTGCCGCCTATTTGTCTAGGGAGGCGAACGTCGTGAAAACCCTGTCAATTGACATTGAAACATACAGCAGCGTCAATCTGGGGAAAAGTGGTGTCTACAGGTATGCAGAATCGGAGGATTTTGAAATTCTTTTGTTTTCTTACTCGGCAGATCACGGCCCCATCCAGGTTATAGATATGGCCTGCGGGGAAGAGATGCCGGAGAATGTGAGACGAGCTTTGACAGATGACAGCGTGGAAAAATGGGCCTTCAATGCCCAGTTTGAACGCGTCTGTCTGTCTGCCTGGTTCAGACGCAACCACCCGGAAGAAGTGAAGGAGCTAAACAAAAAAGATAAAAGCCTGCGGGGATTTCTGAACCCCAAGGCGTGGAAGTGCTCTCGCATTTGGGCGGCTTATATGGGAATGCCCCTTTCCCTTGAAGATGTGGGTGCGCTGCTTAAGCTCGAAAACCAGAAGATGGCAGAAGGGAAAGAATTGATTCGCTATTTTTGCGGGCCTTGTAAGCCCACGAAAACCAACGAGGGAAGAACCCGAAACCTTCCTACCCACGATATGACGAAGTGGCGACTTTTTAAAAGCTACAACAAACGAGATGTAGAGGTGGAAATGGCTATCCAGGAAAAGCTGCGTAATTTTCCCGTGCCTGATCATCTGTGGGATGAATACCACATGGATCAAGAAATCAATGACCGCGGGATTGCTGTTGATGCGCTTCTTGTTAAAGAGGCGATTTCCATCGATGACAGATCGAGGGTGAAACTCATGGATGAACTGCAGAAGGCAACCGGACTGGAAAACCCGAATTCCGTGCAGCAAATGCTGCGCTGGCTAAATGAACACGGCCTTCCTATGGAGTCGCTTGGAAAAGCGCAGGTCGAGGAAGTCCTGAAGGTGGCAAAGGATCCCTTGCGTGAAGTGCTTCTCTTAAGGCAGAAACTTGCAAAATCATCCGTGAAAAAATATCAGGCCATGGAACTTACTTCTTGCCAGGATCACAGGGCAAGGGGCATGTTTCAGTTCTACGGAGCGAACCGGACGGGACGATTTGCAGGGCGCCATATTCAGCTGCAGAACCTTCCGCAGAACCATCTGGGCGACCTTGAGGAGGCAAGAGCCCTGGTGCGGCAGGGAAACTATGAAGCACTTGAACTTCTCTATGATTCCATCCCGGATGTATTGTCCCAGCTTATCCGCACTGCCTTTATTCCTAGAAAGGGAATGAAATTCATCGTTTCAGACTTCTCTGCCATTGAAGCACGTGTACTTTCCTGGCTCTCTGGAGAGACTTGGCGTTCTGAGGTATTTGCAAAAAACGGGGATATCTATTGCGCTTCTGCAAGCTCAATGTTTGGTGTTCCAGTGGTAAAGCATGGCGTAAATGGGCATCTTCGCCAGAAAGGGAAAATCGCGGAACTGGCTCTTGGCTATGGCGGTTCTGTTGGCGCCCTTAAAGCCATGGGTGCCCTTGAAATGGGGCTTGATAAAAATGAACTGCAGCCCCTTGTTGATTCATGGCGAAGCGCCAATCCGAATATTGTCTCCTTTTGGTGGGATGTGGACCGGGCAATCAAACAGACCGTAAAGAGCCATGTCTCCATGGAAGTGAAGGGAATCCGCTTTGCTTGCAAAAGCGGGATGCTCTTTATCAGGCTTCCCAGCGGACGAAACCTCTCGTATGTGAAACCAAGAATTGGCGAGAACCAGTTTGGTGGGGAGTCTGTTACTTATGAGGGCATTGGACCTACAAAAAAGTGGGAACGACTGGAAAGTTATGGCCCTAAGTTCGTGGAAAATATTGTCCAGGCTATCAGCCGGGATATCCTTTGTTTCTCGATGCTGAACCTTGAAGATCAACTCATTGTTGGACACGTTCATGATGAACTGATTATCGAATGCGACCCGAAAGTAAAGGTGGAATCCATCTGCCAGAAAATGGGCCAAACGCCACTGTGGGCATCCGGACTTTTGCTGCGTGCCGACGGGTATGAGTGCAGCTTTTATAAAAAAGATTGAGCGGGAAGTTCTTATTTTCCTGCGGCTTGTCCTGTTACTTTTAGAAACAAACCCTAAAATTTTGTAGGAGGCGCTATATGTTTTACGCAAAAGAATCTGTTGGAAACCACATGAAGGTCTTGGTTGATATTACAAAAATGAACGTATTTTGCCGCTGCCCGATCTGTGGAACTGAAATCCCCGTCAATCTCGAGGAAATCCTGAACGATGGAAACGCCCTCGAAGATACGCTTATCGTATGTGATGAATGCGCAAAAGAAATCATGGAGGGAAAGCATGGAGAACTTGAAGCGTAATGCGGAACACTATCCGGATCCAACCGCTTACAAGGCCCTCAGGAATTTAATTGGTGTGAAATTTTCTTTTATGCCCCTCGTCTATGTCTGCTCACCTTATGCGGGTGATGTGGATGAAAATCTTGAACGGGCAAAAAGATACAGCCGGTATGTTTTGGATAAGGGGTTTATTCCAATAACCCCTCATCTGTTTTTACCTCAGTTCATGGATGATAAAACGGAACGAAATCTCGCTATTTTTATAGACTTGGTACTCCTTTCAAAGTGTGCAGAGGTCTGGGTATTTGGAGAACAGATTTCTGAAGGAATGGAAATTGAAATATCCTATGCCAATCGCAAAGGAAAAATCGTGCGTTACATAAAGGAGGTGCAATGAATGGAGTTTACCTTGTTTACGGCCCCTTGTGCGGGGAAGGAATCTAACTGCAGGTACCCTACAAAGCAGCTGATTGATTCTTCGGAAGCGCTCGGAAAAGCGGTTCGATTTGACCATGTGTGCGCTTCCTTTCTAAACCAATATCGAAGTAAAGAGAACTTCCAAAAATCTGATGTCATTGTAATGGATTGCGATAATTCCCATACGGAAAATCCAAAGGGATGGATTGCACCGGAGAAGCTGCCTTCCATTTTCCCAGGAGTGTCCATGGCCATTGCCACATCAAGGAACCATATGAAAGTAAAGGACGGGAAAGCGGCCCGCCCTCGTTTCCATGTATATTTTCCTATTGAACCGATTGTTTCGGAGGTAGCCTACACCGCCCTCAAGCATTCCGTGTTCGACCAGTACCCGTTCTTTGATGGGTCTGCGCTTGATGCAGCACGGTTCATATACGGGACGGTAGAATCCACGGTAACGTGGGTCGATGGGACAATCGATATCCTTGATTTATTGGCCGCCCGAAGCGGCCCCAGCCACAGCATTCCCCAAGGGAAAAGAAACAATACAATGAGCCGCTTTGCCGGACGCGTCATCAAACGCTACGGGGCCTCAGAGAAGGCGTTCCAGATTTTCTTTGAAGAATCCAAGAAATGCGATCCGCCTCTTGAAGAAAAGGAACTGATGCGAATCTGGCACAGCGCTGAACGGTTTGGTGAAAAGATTTCCAAGCAGGAAGGGTATGTCGATCCAGAAAAGTATAACAGGGAGTTTGGCACTGGAGAATCCCTGAAACCAGAGGATTACTCAGATATTGGACAAGCAAAAATCCTTGCAAGGGAATACCGAAATGAACTGCGCTATACCGATAACACGGACTTCATCCGGTTTAACGGGATCTACTGGGAAGAATCTAAACAGGCGGCTGTCGGGGCGGCAGAAGAATTCCTCGATTTGCAGCTTGCCGATGCCCTGGATCAATTGGCAGAAGCAAAGAAAGCCCTCGTCGAATCTGGCGTTCCCACTGCTGCCTTCGAGAAGGGCGGAAAGACACTGGAAAAGCTCATCGAGGAGAACCAAAGAAAGGATTTCAGTCGGTACCAGGTCTGCGAGGCATATAAGGCTTTTGTCATGAAACGGCGGGATATGAGATATATCATTTCGGCGCTTCAGGCGCTGAAACCGATGATCCATATGCGGGTCAACGAACTGGACCGGAGTGAGTTTCTGCTCAATACGCCTTCAGCCACCTATGACCTTCGAAAGGGAATCAGCGGAGGAAAGGCCCACGACCCCGAGGACTTTATTACGAAATGCACGACTGTTGATCCAGGTGAACTGGGAAGGGAAATCTGGGACAAGGCCCTTCGTGAATTCTTCTGCCAGGACGAAAGCCTCATCCGGTATGCGCAGCAGATATGTGGCCTGGTGGCTATTGGAAAAGTTTTCGTCGAGGCACTTGTCATTGCCTATGGGGATGGCCGAAACGGGAAATCCACCTACTGGAACGCAATTGCAAGGGTCATGGGAAGCTACTGCGGAGGAATCTCTGCCGATGCGCTTACGGCTGGGTGCAAACGAAACGTTCGCCCAGAGATGGCGGAGCTCAAGGGAAAACGAATGGTTATCGCAGCTGAAATGGAAGAGGGGGTGCGCCTTTCGACATCAATCCTAAAGCAGCTATGCTCCACAGATGAAGTGAGCGGCGAAAAGAAATATAAGGACCCCTTCAAATTCACACCCACGCACACGCTTATTTTATATACGAACCACCTTCCAAGGGTTGGCGCCAGCGATGAAGGCACGTGGCGACGGCTCATCATCATTCCATTCAATGCCCAATTCGAGGAGAAAACGGAAGTCAAGAACTACACGGAGTATCTCGTGGAAAAAGCAGGCCCTGCCATTTTGGCCTGGATCATCGAAGGTGCGCGGCAGGTCATCAAGAACGCGTTCCATCTTGATGCTCCGGAGTGTGTCACTGAGGCCATCCAAAAATATCGCGGACAGAATGACTGGCTGCGGCATTTTCTTGATGACTGCTGCGATGTCGCTCCTTCCTTCAGTGAAAAGTCTGGTGCTCTTTACACGGCCTACCGCTCGTACTGTCAGCAGATGAATGAATACACAAGAAGCACAACAGATTTCTATGCTGCACTGGAAAACGCGGGCTTTCAAAGAAGACGAAATAAAAATGGCCGAATGGTTTACGGACTTATGGTAAAAACCACTGATTTTCTTGAGTAAAAAAGAAAGGGTGTCAGTCGGTGCTAGTCTATTCTATAATTCTCCTTTAGGACAGATTTTTATAAAAAATCACTATAGAGAGAATTATGGAAACGAGTGACATAGACTGACACCTCAGCAAAAAGAGGTGTTTGATTGTGCGAGAAAAAGAGATAGAACATTTTCTGGTGATAGAAACCCGGAAACGTGGCGGTGTGGCTTTGAAGTTTGTTTCCCCTTCGTTTTGTGGAATGCCGGACAGGTTGGTTTTATTGGGGGATGGGAAGTCGGGCTTTGTGGAAGTAAAGGCGCCGGGGGAAAAGCCGAGACTGTTGCAGTTAAAGCGTCATGCCATGCTTCGGGCTTTGGGCTACCAGGTATTCATCCTTGATGGGAAAAACCAGGTGGAGAGTATCCTTGAACAAATCGCCACCGGACCCGAAGGGAAAGGCGCAGATCATGATGAAATTTAAGCCCCATGCCTATCAACAGTACGCCATCGAATATATCAAGGAGCATCCGGTTACGGCGCTGCTTCTTGACATGGGCCTGGGCAAAACGGTAACGACGCTTACGGCCATCAAGGATTTGATGTTCGATTCTTTTGAAGTCGAAAGGGTATTAGTCGTGGCCCCACTTCGAGTAGCAAGGGATACCTGGCCCGATGAGCTTCGAAAGTGGGAGCACCTGAAATGCATGACTTGTTCCGTGATTGTTGGAACCTTGGTAGAAAGGAAAAAGGCCCTGATGAAACAAGCCGATATCTACATCGTGAACCGCGAGAACCTTGCCTGGCTCTTTAAGAACAGCAAAATGAAATTTGACATGGTTGTCCTGGATGAGCTTTCCTCTTTCAAGAACCACCAATCCCAGCGATTCAAGGCAATGAAGGCCATGAGGCCTTACGTGAAGAGAATCGTAGGTCTTACAGGAACGCCCAGCGGGAACGGGCTGATGGATCTTTGGGCCGAGTTTCGTTTACTCGATATGGGAAAGCGGCTGGGAACCTTCATCGGGCAGTACAGGACTCAGTACTTTCGACCTGATAAATTTAACGGCCCTGTGGTTTATTCCTATAAACTTCTGCCTGGCGCAGCGGAAGCAATCTACCAGAAGATTTCTGATATAACGGTGAGCATGAAGGCTACGGACTTTTTGAAGATGCCGGAAAAGATAAGCGTGAAAAAAGAAGTTGTCTTAGCAGATCCTGAACGAAAGCGCTATAATGACTTCAAGAAAAATCTTGTCCTTGACCTTGAAAAAGGAGAGGTGACGGCAGCAAACGCAGCGTCGCTTACCATGAAGCTGCTGCAGATGGCAAACGGAGCCATCTACACGGATGATCAAAATACCGCGGTCATCCATGAAAGAAAACTGGATGCCCTGGAAGACCTGGTAGAAAGCGCAAACGGGCAGCCTGTTTTGGTGGCCTACTGGTTCAAGCACGATAAGGAGCGGATTCATCAAAGGATGCCGGCAAGGGAACTGAAGACGCAAGAGGACTTCCGGGAATGGAACGAGGGACGGATTCCCATCGCCCTTATCCATCCAGCATCCGCAGGCCATGGCCTCAATCTGCAGGCTGGCGGCAGCATCCTTATTTGGTTTGGACTGACCTGGAGCCTGGAACTTTACCAGCAGACGGTGGCAAGGTTATGGCGCCAGGGGCAGAAGAGCCGTACCGTGGTCGTTGAACATATCGTGACCAAAGGCACCATCGATGAACGGATCCTGAAGGTCTTGGAGCATAAGGACGGATCCCAAGCGGCTTTAATTGACGCCGTGAAGGCAGATTTGGGGGTTGGAACATGAATGTAAAAGAATATCTGGAGCAAGGGCTCTATCTAGATAAAGAAATCAACAGCCAGCTTCTTGAAGTCACGAACCTGAGAAGCCTGGCACAAAGCCTCTCTTCAACCGGTTTTGAAGAACACCATAATCCTAACCGACCCACCGAGGCATCCTTCACAAAGATCCTTGAAAAGGTCTGGGAGCGGGAAGAACACATCAATTCCCAGATTGACCACTTGGTTGACCTGAAACAGGAAATCAGCAAGACCATCGATAAGGTTGAGGATTCAAAGGAACGTCTGGTACTGCGTTACCGCTACATCCACTTCCTTAAATGGGATCGGGTCGCAGCGATGGTAGGAATCAGCAGGAGGCAGGTCTTTGTGGTTCACAAGGAGGCCCTCCTGAGCGTTGAAAAAATTCTTGGAACCGTGCACTAAATTGCACCCTTTGGTACTTTAACTTCACCATGGAAAAGTGATATGATGGTCACAGTGAATTAGAAATAAAAAAGCCTTGTGGCACAACGTAGTTGTGTGTCGCAGGGCTTTTCTTTTACCTGAAGGAAAGGCGTGAGAGAATGGGAAGTTATGCATTCATAAAACTATTGGGCAGATACCGTGACGTTCTTTCGCGGCAGCAGCTTAGGACGTTTAAGGGACAGGCTCTGTCTGGAAATGCAGCCGCTGCATTGAAGGGCCTTGAAAGGGTGCTAAAAAGACACGGCACCCGTATCCCTGAAGGATACGCAAAGGGGTGAAGGAAGTGCCGCAAAGACCTAAAACGCCGTGCAAACATCCGGGCTGTCCGAACCTTGCTCCTTATGGCGAAATGTACTGCGCTGAACACGCAAGGCTTCATAGCTCTGACCGCAAGAACGCTTCACGCCGCGGCTATGGATGGCGGTGGCAGAAGGCAAGCCGCCTGTTTCTTAAAGCCCATCCGTTTTGCGTGCGCTGCAAGGAAAAGGGACGGCTTGTAAAAGCGACGGTTGTTGACCACATCATACCTCATCGCGGAGATCCTGATTTGTTTTGGGACGACAAAAATTGGCAGCCCCTTTGCAAGAACTGCCATGACCACAAGACGATGACAGAAGATCGGAATGTCGAATACA
This sequence comes from Acidaminococcus sp. AM33-14BH, assembly GCF_003603525.1. Taxonomy (NCBI): domain Bacteria; kingdom Bacillati; phylum Bacillota; class Negativicutes; order Acidaminococcales; family Acidaminococcaceae; genus Acidaminococcus; species Acidaminococcus sp. AM33-14BH. The sequence continues at coordinate 259,837 of NZ_QTNG01000001.1, forward strand.
GATATTAATCGTTTTTAGAAGAACTATTGTACAACTAGCGAAGCAGGAGAAGGAACCAGTCCGTGTTGTCCGGAATTGACTCGTTCAAGGGCTCAGAGCTCCAGTGCGTCAAGTATCTCCATTTTGAGAACAGGGCAGACCCTAGGGCCTCCCAGTTGTAAATGTTGCTGACAAAATCTGCAAGCGGCTTGCCGGGATGGGCTGTTTCCTCCTGCTTCAGACGTTCTTCAAATTTTTGGCCGCGGTCCATTTCAAAACCAAGCAGCTTACATTCCTCACCAAACCATAATTCAAAATCATGAAGAAAGAAGTTGGAGGCCTGTAACTTGTTGCATTGAAAACGGCTCATCCAGATTTCAGCAAACAAGTGGATGGCTTTTCGACTGGCTAGCATGGAGATCCCCTTCTTTATTTTTTCTTAGTTTATCATGGCAAGCGGTTATGGACAAGAAGGCGGGGGGGGGATGTAAATCTCTGCCACTCCTAAAACCCTGACCGCCGCCCCCTCAAACGTGAAAAAACGCGAAATTCCATAGGGGGGATATTTGAAGGACGAAAATATAATAGCGAAAGCTCCAGGTTCTGGCCCGGAGCTTTTTTTGATGCTCGAAAGGGGTTTGATTACATGAATGAGTGCCAGAGAAAGCAGATTAAAACAATGCGAAAGCAGGGCATTGGATATAAGGTCATTGCCAAGAAACTAAAGCTGTCAAGAGACAGCATTCGAAATTACTGCAAACGGCAGCACCTGAATGGGTACGGGACCGTCCTTGCAGCCATTTTTGGAAAGGAAAACACACATGAAGAAAAGTGAGATGCAGTGGAAAGACCTCCCCATAGATCAGCTGAAACCCGCTACATACAATCCGCGAAAAAAGCTCAAGCCGGGAGATAAGGAATACGAAAAAATCAAGAACTCCATCAAGGAGTTTGGTTACGTGGAACCCATCATTGTGAACTATGACATGACCGTCATTGGCGGGCATCAGCGACTGACCGTTCTCAAGGATCTGGGCTATGAAACGGTTCAATGCGTCCAGGTTCACATCGAGGACGAGCATAAAGTAAAGGCTCTCAATGTAGCCCTCAATAAAATCACTGGAGCTTGGGATGAACAGCTCTTGGCAGACCTTTTGGTTGACCTGAAAAGTGTCGACTTCAACGTAGACCTTACCGGTTTTGAAGCGCCGGAAGTGGAGCAGCTCTTTTCCAAAGTCCACAGCAAGGACGTCAAGGAAGATGACTTTGACGTGGAAGAAGAACTGCAGAAACCCACCTTCTCCAAAACCGGGGATATTTGGCATTTGGGTGAACATCGAGTGATTTGCGGTGACGCGACGCTCCCGGAAACCTACCACAGGCTGATGGACGGGAAGAAAGCAAACCTTGTCCTTACAGATCCTCCCTACAATGTGAACGTGGAGGAGACTGCCGGGAAAATCAAAAATGACAATATGCCGGACGATAAGTTCTACCAGTTCCTTTTCTGTGCTTTCGTGAACATGGAGCAGAACATGGAAAGCGATGCTTCCATTTACGTTTTTCATGCCGATACGCAGGGGTATAACTTCAGAAAGGCTTTCAAGGACGCAGGATTTTATTTATCCGGGTGCTGCATCTGGAAAAAGAACGCGCTGGTCCTCGGACGCAGCCCTTATCAATGGCAGCATGAACCGTGCCTTTTTGGCTGGAAGCTGGGCGGCAGGCATCAGTGGTATTCCGACAGGAAGCAGACCACAATCTGGGAATACGACAGACCAAAATCCAGCAAGGATCATCCCACCATGAAGCCCATTGCGCTCATGGCCTATCCAATCAGAAATTCTTCCATGTCCCATTGTATCGTCCTCGATCCCTTTCTTGGTTCCGGATCCACCCTGATGGCCTGTGTGGAAACAGACCGTATCTGCTATGGGATAGAGCTTGATGAGAAGTTTGTTGATGTCATTGTTCGGAGATACGTAAAGGAAAAAGGCCCTGATGGGGTATTTGTAGAACGGGACGAAAAACGGATGCAGTACAGTGAGGCTGTCAATGAAACGTAATCTTACTTTGGGGAGCCTCTTTTCAGGCAGCGGGGGATTTGAACTAGCTGGAACACTGGCGGGAATAACGCCCGTCTGGAATTCGGAAATAGAGCCTTTCCCAATCCGAGTGACACATAAGCGATTCCCGAACACGCGGCATTACGGGAATGTGAAGAACATCAGCGGAAAAACGCTGGAACCCGTAGACATCATCACCTTCGGAAGCCCCTGCCAGAACCTGTCCATGGCAGGAAATAGACAGGGACTTGAAGGCAAGGAAAGCGGCCTGTTTCGGGAGGCCATCAGAATCATACGAGAAATGAGGGAGAAAACAGATGGAAGTTACCCAAGATTTGCTGTGTGGGAAAACGTCTGCGGAGCCCTATCGTGCAGCGAAGGAAGAGACTTCCAGGCTGTGTTACAGGCGTTCCTTGACGCAGCAGGAATTGAAGTTCATGTGCCTATGCCTGAGAAATGGGAAAAATCAGGAGCCATTATCCTGGACGAAGGAGATTCCTTTTCTCTTGCGTGGAGAACCCTTGACGCCCAATTTTGGGGAGTCGCCCAACGCCGTCGAAGAATCTTCCTTGTCGCGGATTTTGCAGGACAAGGTGCCCTGCAAATATTATCTGAGCCGGAAAGCCTGTCTTGGAATCCTGAGACGAGCCGAGGCACGAGGGAAGGAACTTCCTGGATTGCTGCGGGAGGCCCTGATAAGACAGGCACAATTTGCCTGAATGACCAAGGCGGTAAAAACATGAGCGTGACAGATGACCATACGGCAACGCTGCGTGCCGAGGCTCATCATCCACCCGTTGTTCTCACCCAAGTCTTTGAGAATCATGGTAAGGACGCAAGATATAACGGCCCGCTGAAACAATGTTCGACACTGACTAAATATATGGGAACCGGTGGGAACAATGTCCCGCTTGTTGCCACCTATGATGTGCGGCTTTCCAGTTTAGGAACCAATAAGGCAAGTGCCAGAGGAACAATCAAGGAAGCCCAGACGAGCCGAACGATTGACTGTGCCGGAAACAACCCAAATGGGCAGCAGGGCGGGATTGCAATAGTTTACTGCGCAAGCAAATCGGATTATTTCACCCGGGCCTCAAAAAATATTGCCGGAGCTCTTCCTGCAACGGATTACAAGGTTCCGCCAATCATCAATGAAGGGATTGGATACGTCCGCCGGCTCACACCTCTGGAATGCTGCAGGCTCCAGGGCTTCCCAGACACTTGGTGCGACGGAATTGTTGATTGCAATCCATCGGAAGAGGAGATGGAGTTCTGGCGAGTCGTATTCCGTGATTATGCAAGCGCTATGGGGGGCAAGGTGAAATCAGACCGACAAATTCAGACATGGCTTTCAAAGCCACCAGCTGATAGCGCCATTTATCGGATGTGGGGAAACGGAGTTGCCCTGCCCTGCGTTTATTTTGTTCTCTCTGGAATTGCTGATTATATTAGGCGCAGCTGTAAAAAATGACTTGCTATATTCAGGGCTTAGAGTGATATATGTACTACCAAATTATAGGAGGACAAACATAATGGAAATTCAAACGAGCCTTGATAATCGAAAGCAACTGGTAAAAATCTTGGAGGAATTCAATGGAGAACCCTTGGTCTACACCGGGACCCCATCCTTTACCTATGAGGGTACGGGATTCAGGATTCTGAGGGACGGAACGATTGACTGCTATGATGAGAGCATCCTGCCCGCTCTTGAAAAATTCCTGCAGGAAGAGGAAATCCTTTCACCGGAAGCCAATACAATCAAACTTGAAATCCCCGTCCAAAGTCAGGATGGCAAAGGCCTCATGAATCTCGTATTCATGCTGTATGCCCAGCAGTATCTACTGAATCGGGTGATGGCACCTGATGCGATTATTATTCCGGAAGCTTTCGTTGAAGCACTCAAGGAGAAGGCTATCAATACTGTTGATGATTTCTTGGATGTTTGTAAGACCCATTCTGACGGCATCAAGGGTGTTTCCTTTACGGAAGATAAAGTACTCTTCCGATTTTCCTTTAAAGGACGCAGTGAGAAAGTTCGGGGCATCATTGAAATGCTGGGACTGGCTTTCCAGTCTGCTAAGAAATCAAAATGCATCAGCCTAAGAAAAAAGGAGCCTGAAAACGAGAAATACTATATGCGTATGTGGCTCCTTCGGATTGGCATGGGGGAGAAAAGATACCACGAATCCCGCATGGAACTCTTGAAGGGCCTAAAGGGATACAGTGCATTTCCTAACGAAGAAAAAGCACAACTCCATGCTGAAAAAATAGCCCAAAGATAGCATAAATAATTGTGCAGATTTTCAATAAAAATTAAAAATAAATTCATAAATATTTAGATATTCGCTTGCTATTATGTGCCTTTAGAGTGATATATATACATGCAAAAGGGGAACACCCAAATTAAAGCACACGAAAGCGAGGAAACAAAAATGAAAAAAGCAACTTTGAAGAAACTGGTGGAAGCCTACGGACTCTCGGAAAAAACAACCTCCGAAAAGCTCGATGTGCGTTGGGAGCATGTCATGGAATACGGAGACAAGGTCATTATGGCAGGGTATTTTTACAACGTTGGAAACTGCTGGTTTGCGGCATCTTACAGATACACCACCGAGGATCATACCTGCGAAGGGGAAATCAAGCCGGTTGCAGTCAGCGAAGAAAGATTCGAAGATGCTGGCCATGCCATTGAATGGGCCATGAAACACTAAAACAAGAAAAAACGGAGGAGCCGCCGAGCGGCTCCTTTTTGCTATAAATCAGAGGAGGTGAGTGCTATTGGCGATTCGAGGAAGAAAGCCGAAACCGACAGCACTCAAAGTGTTGGAAGGAAATCCAGGGCATCGGCCCCTGAATAAAAGGGAACCCATGCCAAAAGGGCGCCTGCCCAGATGCCCTGACTGGCTGGAGGAAGATGCAAAGAAAGAATGGAAACGGCTCGGAAAAATCCTTGCTGAAATGGGGATGCTGACGAATCTCGATATGATGGCTTTTGCTGGTTATTGCCAGGCGTATGCCCGCTGGAAGGGTGCTGAAGAATTTATTACAAAGCATGGCGATATGGTTCGAACGCCAAATGGATATCTCCAACAAGTTCCACAGGTATCCATCGCTCAAACAAATCTAAAAATCATGCTGAAGTTCTGTGAGCAGTTTGGCCTGACCCCATCTGCCAGAAGTCGCATGATTGATGATTCGATTGAGAGCGAGGGGGCTGTTGATGAGATGGAACGGATTCTGGGAGGGTAATGAATTTTGGAATTTGTATATAAACCGTCGCCTTTCATGCTGCCGACTTCTCATTACGATAAAGCGAAAGCAGACAGGGCCGTTGCCTTTATCGAGAACCTATGCCATACAAAGGGAAAATGGGCAGGGAACCCCTTCTTCCTGCTTCCCTGGCAGGAACAGATTGTCAGGGACCTATTCGGTATCGTAAAAGCAGATGGAAACAGACAGTTTTTGACGGCCTATATAGAAATCCCAAAAAAGAATGGCAAGAGTGAACTTGCAGCGGCAATCGCCCTGTATCTGCTCTATGCAGATAACGAGCCCAGCGCAGAAGTTTATGGGGCGGCATGTGACCGTAACCAGGCGTCAATCGTATTTGACGTGGCAAAGCAAATGGTGGAAATGAGCCCAGCTCTTTCAAGAAGATCCAAGATTCGAACAGCCGGAAAACGAATCATCAATTATCGAAATGCCGGATTCTACCAGGTTCTTTCTGCTGAAACCGGAACCAAACATGGCCTTAATGTATCGGGCCTTGTGTTCGATGAAATCCATGCTCAGCCAAATCGCCACCTATATGACGTCTTGACAAAAGGCTCCGGGGACGCACGGGAACAGCCGCTCTTTTTTATTATCACGACTGCCGGCACTGACAAGAACAGCATCTGCTATGAGCTTCATACGAAGGCCCTCGACCTTATGGCGGGGAGAAAAAAGGATTCTGCCTTTTATCCCGTTGTGTTCGGGCTTGAGAACCAGGATGACTGGACGAAAGAGGACAACTGGTACAAAGCAAATCCCTCCCTTGGGTACACTATCCAAATCGATCGGGTGCGGGAAGCCTACCGGAATGCCCTTGAAAATCCGGCAGAAGAGAATGTCTTTAAACAGCTGCGCCTCAATATCTGGACGTCAGCTGCTGTTCGGTGGATTTCAGAGCAGGTGTATGACAAGGGGAATGCGGCTATAGATAAGGAACTTTTAAGAGGCAGGCGCTGCTATGGTGGGCTTGATTTATCGAGCACATCGGACATCACCGCCTTATCCCTTGTTTTTCCGCCTCGAACAGAAACAGAAAAGTACATCGTCCTTCCGTATTTCTGGCTTCCTGAAGAGACGCTGGCACTTCGCTGCCGCCGAGATCATGTGCTTTATGACGTCTGGGGACAGCAGGGATTTATAAATACGACGGAGGGCAATGTCATCCATTATGGTTTTATCGAGCAGTTTATTGAAAAGCTCGGCATGGAGTATGACATAGCTGAAATCGCCTATGACAGGTGGAATGCCACACAAATGGTTCAGAACCTTGAAGGGATGGGTTTTACCATGATTCCCTTCGGTCAGGGGTTTAAGGATATGTCGCCTCCGTCAAAGGAGCTGTTTAAACTACTTATGGAGGGAAACTTCATTCACGGCGGGAACCCCGTCCTTAAATGGATGGCGGGGAACGTGGTGATGCGGCAGGATCCGGCGGGAAACATCAAGCCGGACAAGGAAAAATCTGTCGAAAAGATTGACGGGATCGTTGCTACGATCATGGCCCTTGACCGGTCCATACGCCACGGGTCAAGTGGCAGCATCTATGATGAACGAGGCGTTCTTTCATTTTGAATAGAAACGGGAAATCCGGCATCTGCTGGGTTTCCCGTTTTTCGTAGCTGCCTGAAATGGCGACATCATTTGCGATAAAAAATCAGGAGGTAATTTATGAGGATTCCATTTTTATCAAAGCTCTTTCGAACAAGGGACAAGCCGAAAGACTGGTATTCCGGCACAGATTTTAGGTACCTGTTCGGGCCTACGACAAGCGGAAAAGCCGTCAATGAATTCACGGCCATGCAGACAACTGCCGTTTACGCTTGCGTACGGATTTTGTCGGAAACCTTGGCTGCCCTTCCGCTTCAGCTTTATCGCTACACGGATAAGGGAAAGGAACGGGTCTATCGGCACTCGCTTTACCGGCTGCTTCACGACGAACCCAATCCTGAAATGACTTCATTCATTTTCAGGGAGACTTTGATGAGCCATCTGCTCATCTGGGGAAATGCCTATGCCCAAATCATCCGGGATGCCCTGGGACGAATCATTGCGCTGTATCCTCTGCGTCCGGACCGGATGTCAGTCTATCGAGATGAACAGGGAAACATCCGGTATGTCTATACAAAAGTAAATGACGAAAATCCCCATATAAAGCCCTATGGTCAGGTTTCCCTTGACCGGAAAGATGTCCTTCATATTCCGGGCCTTGGTTTTGATGGCCTTGTTGGTTATTCGCCGATTGCAATGGCGAGAAATGCCGTAGGCATGACGCTTGCTTGTGAGGAATACGGAGCTTCGTTTTTCGCAAATGGGGCAAACCCCAGCGGCGTGCTGGAGCATCCGGGCATCCTGAAAGACCCGGCAAGGGTCAGGGATTCCTGGAATGCCGTCTATCAAGGAAGCGGAAATGCACACAAAGTAGCCGTCCTTGAAGAAGGCATGAAATACCAGCAGATTGGAATTCCACCAGAAGAGGCCCAGTTCCTTGAAACGAGAAAATTTCAGCTCAATGAAATCGCAAGGCTCTACCGGATTCCGCCTCACATGATTGGGGACTTGGAAAAAAGCTCCTTCAACAATATCGAGCAGCAATCCATGGAATTTGTGAAATACACGCTTGACCCTTGGGTCATCCGGTGGGAGCAGGCTATGCAAAAGGCGCTCTTTCTGCCCGGGGAAAAGGAGGAATATTTCCTCAAGTTCAATGTAAATGGATTGTTAAGAGGCGATTACGAGAGCCGTATGAAAGGCTACAGCATTGGACGTCAGAATGGCTGGCTGTCAGCAAATGATATCCGGGAAATGGAGGACATGAATCCAGTTCCCGATGAGGAGGGCGGGAATCTTTATCTTGTAAATGGAAGCATGACAAAACTTAAGGACGCTGGCTTGTTTGCTAACAAAGGAGGTACGAATGAACCGTAAATTTTGGAACTGGGTAAAAAACTCGGTTCCTGACGAATTTGGAAACACGAGGACCTTGTACCTTGATGGGCAAATTTCGGAGGAAACGTGGTGGGGCGACGAAGTCACACCAGAAGCCTTCCGGAAAGAGCTCTTTGAGGACAGCGGGGATATCACGCTGTGGATCAACAGTCCTGGGGGCGATTGCTTTGCTGCCGCCCAAATCTACAACATGCTGATGGAATATCCCGGCAAGATCACGGTCAAGATTGATGGGCTTGCTGCATCAGCGGCTTCGGTTATTGCAATGGCGGGGAGCCGTGTTTGTATGTCTCCTGTTGCAATCCTCATGATCCATAATCCAGCAACGGTGGCCATGGGGGATACGGAGGCCATGAAAAAGGCCATTGGTATGCTTAATGAAGTCAAGGAAAGCATCATCAATGCCTATGAACTGAAAAGCGGTATGGACCGGGCGAAGATTTCCAAGATGATGGATTCCGAGACCTGGCTCAATGCCAAAAAAGCGGTGGAGCTTGGCTTTGCCGATGAAGTCCTGTATGGAGAGGCTTCTGTGCCGGAAGGGTCGCGAGCCATGCTCTATACGCCAATTACCGTCACAAATTCTTTTGTCCACAAACTGGAACCGAAGAAAACCTCTGAGGGCCGGGTTAAGAAAACTCTCGCCAGCGATTTGGAACATCGGCTGGCTCTTCTCATTCATTAAGGAGGAATTCGAATGGATACGATTTTAGAATTAAGAGAAAAGCGTAAAAACATCTGGGAATCTGCTAAGGCATTTCTGGATACGGTCCGTGATGAAAATGGGCTGGTTTCTGCCGAGAACACAGAGCGTTATGAAAAAATGGAAAATGATGTTGTACAGCTTGGCAAGGAAATCGAACGGCTTGAACGGCAGCAGGCAATGGATGCCATCCTGTCCAAACCGACTTCCCAACCAATCATCGAGCAGCCCGGCAATGGTACGCAGATTGAAAAACTCAAAGGCCGCGCTTCCCAAGCCTATGCGCAGGCGTTTTGGAACAGCATCCGTCATAAGGGCTTCATCGATGTGCAGAATGCACTGAGCGTCGGTACAGATTCTGATGGTGGGTATCTGGTTCCTGAGGAATATGAAAAGACGCTTGTCGATAAGCTTCAGGAAGAAAACTTCTTCCGTAAATTAGGTACGGTCATCCACACCAGCGGGGACCGAAAGATTCCTGTTGTGACCGGCCATGGGGAAGCCTCCTGGATGGAAGAAAATGGCCTGTACCCTGATAGCCAGGATACGTTTGGTCAGCAGTCCATTGGCGCGTACAAACTTGGCACGGCAATCAGGGTTTCTGAAGAACTTCTGAACGACAGTGCCTTTGACGTTGAAACCTACATTGCAAACGAATTTGCGCGTCGTATCGGAACGAAGGAAGAAGAAGCCTTCCTCATTGGTGATGGCAAGAGCAAGCCTACCGGCGTCTTTGGCTCTGCAGAACTTGGCGTGACGGCAGGAATGACGTCCATTACGTTTGATGACGTCATTGATCTCTATCATTCCCTGCGCACTCCGTACCGCAAAAAGGCCGCTTGGATCCTGAACGATTCTACGGTAAAGACCCTGCGCAAACTCAAGGACAACAACGGGAACTATATCTGGCAGCCTTCTGTTACGGTGGGAACACCTGATACCATCCTGAACCGTCCCTGCTACAGCTCTTCCTTTGCCCCTGAACTTGCAGCGGGCAAACGACCGCTTATCTTCGGTGACTTTAGCTACTACTGGATTGCCGACCGGGAATACCGCTCCTTTAAACGCTTGAATGAGCTTTACGCTGCAAACGGTCAGATTGGGTTCCTTGCAAGTCAGCGTGTGGACGGTCTCCTGATGCTGAAGGAATCTGTCAAGGCACTGGAAGTAAAAGCGAAGGGATAAACCATGTATGTGACACTTGAAGAAGCAAAGGAATATCTGCGTATCGATCATGACGCAGAAGATGAGACTGTATCCTATCTGCTTGCTTCTGCCGAAAGGCTGTGTCTTGATGTACTGCGAAATGAGAATCCTCCAAAGACCGAGACGCTTCGCATGGGGATTCTCTTTTCCGTAGCCTATTTTTATGAGCACAGGGAGGAGGCCAATTATCGGGAATTGGTTCTCATCCTGCGCTCCTTGCTTTTCGGTGAGCGAAAGGAATTGTTCTGATGAAAATAGGAAAGCTGGATAAACGGATAGAGCTTTTCAAACCCGTCAGTTCCGAAGATGGGTATGGTGGCCTGAGCACAGACTATGAAAGCGCAGGATTTATCTGGGCACAGGTTGTACAGACAAATTATGCAGAGCAGCAGGCCCAGGGAACACCAATGAACAGGGAACAGCTCAGACTTAGAATCAGACCGCACAAGGAAATAAAAAGAGGATGGCGTCTTTCCCTTTTGGGGGAAATCTTCGAAGTCGAGACTGTAGATAATACGTTTCGGGATATGACCACACTCATCATTCATCGTTTCGAGCAGGGGGTGTAAGGATGCCCTTTTTTACCGTAAAGGTTACCTCTGGTGAACTTGGAAAGACCCTCCGGGAAATCTCGGCCTGGGATGGGAAGTCGCGGCTTAAGGTCGAAACAGTGCTTCGTAAAGGAACCACTGAAATCGCTCGTGAAGCTCGGCAAAGAGCACCAAAGAGAACGGGCACTCTTCGGAAATCCATCAAACAAAGGTTTTCTGCAATGCGGCTGGAAGGACAAGTGTTTAGTGAGCTTCCATACGCCCATTTGGTGGAATTTGGAAGCAGGGCGCATACTGTTCGCCCAAAGAAAAAAAAAGCTCTGCATTTTTTCAAGGAGCAAGCTGTCTTTGCTAAAAAAGTGAGGATTCCTGCACGGGCAGGAAAGCCTTTTCTAAAACCCTCCTATGATTACGTGGAGCCTTCCATTATTGATCGAGTAAAGAAAGCCATGAAGGAACCATAACCATGAAGAGACTTCCAAACAATGCGCTTACAAAAGCGCTGATTCAATTTCTGCGGGAGCATACAAAGCTGCCCGTGTACGATTTTGTCCCTCAAGAAGCAAAGCTCCCGTTCATTACGCTTGGAGCAACCACGGTGCAGGATAAATCTTCCAAGACGGAAGATATGACTCATCTTTCCGTCCATATTCATATTTACAGTAACTACAAGGGTCGCTTTGAAATCAATAACCTGGCAGAAAGACTGATCAACCTTCTGGGAGCCAACCAGATTGACCTCTCAGCAGACGAGTTTTACGTGAATGCCCAGGGTGTTGATTTTTACGAAACCTATCCTGAAGATGAGACGGGATATAGTGGCGTGATTACTTTTGAACTGCTCATCCAAAATATCCATAAGGAGGAATAGTGTATGGCAACGACAACTTTTCCTAGCCGCAGTGATGTATCCAATACCGCAACGGCAGGTAAGGATTATCTGATCTATCTCAATGCCGGCGAATCTGATGTGAACCCTACTTGGCTGCTCCTTGGCGGCCAGAGAAGCGGGGACCTTACGAGACAGGCCGATGAAATCGATGCAAGCAGCAAAACCACAAGTGGATGGAAATCCACCATTCCAGGGCTGCGAAACTGGTCCATCGACTTGGAATCCGTCTATCTTGCTGGAGATAAAGGCGCTCGCTTCCTAGAGGCATCCTTCTTTGCCGGAAAGCAAGTACACATCAAATTCGAATACCCGGATAAGAGCTATGTGACGGGCTGGGGTTCTGTGACGGAATGCAGTCTTTCCACACCTCATGACGATGTCGCTACTCTTTCTGGCACAATTTCCGGCGACGGCCCATTGAGCGAACTTAAAAAGTCTGATGGGGCGAGTGCTGCCGCAGCAAGTACCAGCGGCAAGTAAAAGCAAGGAGGAATTTGGTAAATGAAGAAGATTGATTTTGAAGTATTCGGCCCCGGTCAGTACCTTTATTTTGACATCGGGCGCCTGATCCAGGTGGAAAGCCTGACCGGTAAGAGTGCCGGAGACATCATCAAGAACCAGGACCTTAATCTGGGCATCCTGACAGCACTTCTTTCTATTGGTCTTCGCCACCACGGAATCAAAAATCCTCAGTGGTATGCCACCAAGATGCAGGAGCTGATTGATGAAGGACATGAGCTTGATGAATTTACGCAGCCTGTAGTAAAGGCTATTGCAGGCTCTGGAATTCTAGGCAAAGAGGTGTATTATGCCGTCTTTCCGGAAGAAGCACCAGCCGGCGAAAAAACAAAAACAAAAAACTGATGGCGGGGCAGCGGGCTGTCCCGTCTTTTCATGAATGGCTGAAATGGGCAGAAGAGGTGGCATATGGAATGCTTGAGCTTCTGCCCACCCAGTTTTATACGCTTTCACCCATGGAACTTGATCGCATGGTTGAGTGTCGTTTTAAGTCAGAGCAGCGGAAGCGGTGGGAAAAAGCCTACTGGATTGCCTGCCTGATGAGCGTTCATACAAAGAAGCCTGTACGAACAGAGAAATTGATGCGTCCATTTATTCCAAAGAAAACAGCTGCCCAGATGACTGCCGAAAGGGATGCCTTCTTCGAGGAATTCAAACAGAAAGGAGCTGAAGAGCATGGCGACAATCGCTGACCTTCTTGTCAAGATCGGGGCAGATACGTCCGATCTAAAAAAAGAACTGAATGCAACCAAGCGTCAGATTAAAAGCGCCTTTGGCCCCGAGGCCTTGGATATCTCGAAGAAGTCCCTTGCTGTGTTAGGAGGAATCGGTGCAGGGCTTATTGCCCTTGGAGCAGCTTCCGTAAAGGCCGGGGCGGGGCTTCAAAGTACCAAAACGGCCTTTGCCAATATGCTGGGAAGCGCGGAAAAGGCACAGCAGTTCTTAGCAGAGATGCAGGCATTTGCCGCGAAAACGCCTTTTGAATTCAATCAGGTATCCCAGGCAGCCCAGAAGTTCATTGCCTTTGGCTTTTCTGTTGAACAGGTCATCCCGACCTTGACTGCAGTTGGGGATGCGGCAGCCGGCGTAGGGCTGGGAGCTGACGGCATCAACCGTATCACGCTTGCTTTGGGACAGATGGCTGCAAAATCCAAGGTGCAGGCCGGCGAAATGATGCAGCTTACGGAAACGGGCATCCCGGCTTGGAAGATGCTGGCTGAGGAGATTGGCGTTTCCGTACCGGAAGCGATGTCAATGGTGTCTAAAGGCGCCATTGATGCCGCAACGGGGATTTCCGCACTTGTGAACGGAATGGAACAAAGCTTCGGCGGCATGATGGATCAGCAAAGCCAGACCATCAGCGGGACCTGGTCCACGCTCATGGATGGAATCGAACAATCCGCGGCTCAGGTGGGGATGCGCATTGCAGAAGCCCTTAATATCACCGGTATCTTCCAGTATTTTGGGGATATGCTGACAAACTTTGCGGCGACGGTACAGGCATCCGGTATTAAAGAAGCGCTTCTTACGGCGATTCCACCGGAATTTCAGCTTGGCATCCTGCTCATTGTGACAACTCTTGTTGGCCTTGCCATTCCTGCTATCGGGCTTTTTGTGACAAAGCTCGCCATGATTGCGGCACCCTTTATTGCCGCTGTTGCAGCGGCTTCTCCGTTTATTGCAGCGGCGCTTGCTGCCGTGACGGCCCTTTATGCACTATGGAAAAGCGGCATCACGGTTCAGGACACGTTGGGGGCCATGGGCATCAAAATGGAAAGTGTAACGAAGACCATTGATTCCCTTCGGGAAATGGTGGGTACGGCGGCTCAATATATTAGTGCAAGCCTCAAGGCTTTGTCTCCTCTTTTTACCCTCGTTGGGGCTGTGATGGCGGCTGCTTTTTATGCGTCGCTTCAGATTATCGGGGTTGTTGTAAATGGCATCCTTAGCTTCATTTCAACGCTCAGCGCTTGCGTGACGTGGATCCTGGACGGCTTCACCTGGCTTGTTTCTGGAATCGAATCTTGCACGGATGAAATTGGAAGTATCCTCTCAGATATGGCAGAGAGCATTCTGCCGTCCTGGGCATCGAGTGCGCTATCCACCATCGCAAACTTCGTAAGTTCTGCAATCAGCTGGCTGACTAATATAATCCAGAAAATCGTCGACACCAATCAGGCGCTTGGTGCAGTCGGAGGAGAGGAAGCAGGTGGGGAAAGCGGGGGAAGCCCAGCTAAAAGAGAATTCAAGCTTCCTGATTTCAGTAACCTTAAAGGCAGTGAAGCACCGGCCATTCCAGCTGGCGGCGGAGGTGCTGCTGGCGGTGGAGGCGGGGGAATGAAAGGCGCCGATCAGCTTGCTAATTCAGCCGCTCAAACCAGTAAAAGTATTGAAGAAGAATGGTTCCGCACCTTTCAGACAAAAAGCGCTCTTGTTGATCGCTGGTACAAAGAAGAAGTCGATGAACTTGAAAAGTCTAAAACGGCAAATGAAAACTATGAGCGAGATAAACAGCGCCTCACTGAACTTTATGCACAGAAGCGGCTCGATGCGTTAAGCCAGGAACAAGCTAAGGAACGGGAGCTTATCAATAAGGCCCGTGACCTTTCCTTTGATTCCATGACTGCCAACTTTACCCTATATGGCAACAAACAGGAACAGGAAATTGCCAAGATGCAGTCTGATATGGAAAAGGCCATGGCATCGATTGAAGATAAGTACGCTAAAATCTCTCAAGACTTCATCAGCCTAACCAATGCTGAAAAAGCGGTATTCCTGAATGCCCTGAAGGAAAAAGGCATCGCTTTTGAGCAACATGGAGTCAATGAAATCTCCTTTGCCCAACAGGTGAACCTTGAAAAGGCCGCCGCCTATAAGAGTGCCCTTGATGAACAAAATGCCTATTATGCCCAGGGTAAGGATATCCAGACGGCCATTGATGAGGCGTACAATCAAAACTCTCTTGCTATGCTTCAGGAAACCCTGACTGCGGAGATGGCGCTTCGACAAAGCAACATCGATGCGGAAAAGGCCCTCATGGATACTTACCAGGAAGCCTATATGAATGCCCACATGGGAACCCTCGAACTTATCGCGGATCTTACCAGTACGGCATTAAGCGGTCTTGAGACAGCCTTTACGGATATCCTCATGGGTGCCAAAAGTGCAAAAGACGCCTTCCAGGATTTGGGAAAGGCCATGCTCAAGGCCATTGCCAACTACTTTTCCCAGATGCTTTCGGGTATGCTGGTTACTGCTCTTTTTGGGGATAAGCTCAATGCAGCAAGTGCAGCAAAAACCGTAGCCCAAGGTACAACGGCGGCAGGAGCCTTGGCTCCAGCAGCCTGGCTGAAACTTGTTATTGATCCTTCAGCCGGCCCTGTTGCAACAAGTTTGCTATCAAGCGGAACGGCGGGCTCTATCGGCATCGGTATGGCGGCTGCGGCAACAAGCAGTGCCGCCAGTGTAGGAAAAGGGGGAGAAGCTCCTCACTACGCAAAGGGCGGCTATTTTACAAGGCCCCTTATCGGTGTTCTTGGTGATGCCGGGGACGAGGTGGCCCTCCCGCTTAACCAGGCTGTGTTTGACAGCATCGCGGAAGGCATCACAAGTTCCAGTGAAACGACGGAAAACAAAGAAATGAACACGACGTTCAATAACTATGGTGATATCAACAATGCCGCCGATCTAAACGATTTGATGGACGGCTTTACAGATGCTGTGCTTTCGGGATTGAGAGGTGCTTAGGATGATGTTTCCAAAAAGGAAAACAGGAGAGACGGGCCTTACCATTACCAAAAACGGGGTGGAATATAAACTGCCCGCTTCCTGGAGCCTAACTGACAGTGGAAGCTATACGTTCCGCAGCAAACTCCAGTCCCGAGCTTTTTCCCACGGCAGTGATGCCGTAGGTGACGGTAAGATAGACGGACGAACGATTCAGGTGGAATTTTCCATGTCCGGTCTAACTGAGCAGGAGCATGACGAAGTCCTGAACGAGGCCTATACCTTTTTCAGCCAAACGGATTACTCCCTCAGGGCAGGACGGGATGACCGAGTTTATCACGTGGCCTGCCTTTCAAAAATAAAACATAAATTTGAGAAGGGCTTTAAACAGCGGTGGAGCATCATCACCATTTCCCTGCTTCTTTCAGATCCCTTTCGCTATGAGGCCCAGGAATCCAAAGTGGTCTTTACCTTTCCGCAGGCGACCGTCCAGGCCGAAATGGTTCTGCATAATCTTGGCAGCGTTGACACACCGCTTACCTTCCGCTTCATCCCTGCGGACCGCATGACGAATGTTACTGTGTGGCATCAAGAAGCGAAGGAAAAGTTCACCTTGGCAGACGCCCTTCTTGTTGCTCCTAAAATCTCGATTGTAAATGGTAAGGAAGGAACAGTCTGGAGAGGCGAGGATAACAGCATCAATGCTTTTACGGGAACTTTCCTCCATGCTAAACCGGGAGGCAATCTCTTTCTTTATACAGGTGGGGCTGGAACCGTTGAAATAACCTATACCAATCGGTGGTTCATTTAAGTGTGTGAAATCGGGCCTCCTGTAGCGGCAGGAGCCTTTTTTATATGATAAACGGCAGACCTCGAGGTCTGCTTTTCTAGGTGGTGAAAATGAGTAATTTCATTTTTAAACGCGGTATGTACGGCAGATGGATCTTTGCCGGGCCTATCGGCGGCAGAGACGGAAAAGGGGACCGGGGAAAGGTTCATGAGTATTACCCAGGACAATTTGTCGTTTACGCCTATAAGAAGGACGGAACGAGAACGGCCATCTTCGGAGGCGGCAGTGAAGCCAATTCCCTGAATGAGTTGAGCTTTGAAATTACAAATACCGGCTGCGGTCAGTGCCAGCTTTCTTTTTACAGACGGCCGGATAATACGCAGCTTGACTATATGCAGCGCATCGATATCCATCTTTATGGGGATCAGAAACCTTGGTACAGCGGCTACATCATCAGCCAACCTATTGAAGGCACGACAGAAACGAAGTTCGTCTACAAAGGGTATGGCTTCTATAATCGCCTGGATAATGTGATGCTCTGGAAAACCTGCGAAAAGATGGATGTGGGCGATATTGTGCGTGATATTGCGCGGCAAGTGGAACGGCAGACCCTTCAGGTTGTCTATAACGATAGCAAGATTCAATCGGTCGGCTACAGTCCCACGAAACTTGTCTTTGACGGAGTAACCGTAAAAGAGGCCCTTAAAACCCTGGCAGACTTTGCCGTGGATTACGTGTACGGCGTAGATGAATTCCGCTGCCTTTATTTCAGAAGACGGGATGCTTCCGTGAACGAAGAGGCACGCCTTACCGTAGGAAAACACCTTGCTTCCTACACGCCTTCCTGGGATGTGTCAAAGCTCGTAAACTGGGCACGGATCAAAGGCGGGAATATAGACGAACAAGGCGAGCAGTGGCTCTGCATAGTAGAAGATAAGGATAGCCAGGGAACCTATGGCGTGCATCAAAAGGTGTGGAATTTGCCTGAAGCCTATAATACGGCTGATGCCCAGCGGTGGGGCATTAACCAAATTCGTCAGTACAAAGCCCCTTTGAAATCCGCCAAGGTAAGCGGCATCAACCTTGAATACCCGTATCCTGATGGCACCTTCAATGTGCGGCATATGTCGACGGAGGGCCTTGCAGAGATTCGGAGGCTCGATGGTAAGACGGATACCTATCCAATCAAAAAGATAAAATACACGGTTTCAGGATCCAGTGGCATCAAAACTGAAATGGAACTTGGGGAACCTCAGTTCTCGGTTGACCGGTATCTTTCTGACATCGAAAGACGGTCAAAAGATATTGAGCAATCCCAGTCTTCTGCAATCAAGCAATGGAAGGGAGGAAAAGGATAATGGCCATTCATGACTATCGATTTGACCCGTTTGAAAACACATTCAACATCAAGAAAATCTTTGATGAGACGCATACAATTCCTAATAACAGCCCCTACACAATCCGTCTTTCTGAGGTGCCTCAGAAAACCTCTCCGACGACCGTTCAGATTAAATTCCAAGACGGTACAATGCTTACCGAGGTTTCGGAGGAACCGACACAGGGACAGTACTGGCCGGATTACCTTACAACAGAACACGGAATCGAAGGGTGGAATACGGGAACCATCAAGTTCTCGGCAGCCGATGCTGGAAAAGTTGTGAAGGTGACCTATAACGGAATGGGAACGCTGACAGATGACCGGCTGGTTGATCAAGTCGAAATTTCTGTCACGTCTAGCACCCAGCCCGACAGGGAAGCTATCGTTATGCGTGTCGCCTCTTGGGATAACACAACATATTCAGGGCCTGTAAAACATGACTTTGAAAAGGAAGTGGGGCATTTAAAGACTCACCGGGGCATACCCGCAGGTACCTATTCCCTGCGTAGGATTTTGCAGGAACTGGTGAATCGTTCCCATACGCAGGAATATACAAGATCCATCATTCGGACCAACTGCAATTGCGACTGCTCGGACGATTCAGGAGGAAATTAAGATGCTTCTCATTGATGAAAATAAAAATATCCAGGTTTCTCAATACGATACTTTTTCCATTCGTTTCCGATTTAGTAACTACAAACTTACGAATGCAGATAAGGTGGTCTTTGCGATTAAGAAAACTACCAATTCTACAGAAGTTGTCTACTCTGACACCTTTTACAATCCGGACAATAATTTCGTCGACGTGGTGGTTCCGAAAGGAGCACTTGATGCCCTGGAACCTGGTTCATACATTTATGACCTTGCCATCATCAACGATCAGACAGAGCAGATTCTGACCTGCTTTTTTACGAAATCTTTCATTATCAAGGGGGTGGCGCACAATGTCTGACAAAGCGAAAACCGCCAATGTGGAAGTGACGCTCGAAGTAAGAAACAACAGTGAAGTCGAGATGGCAGGTATCGTTGACGGCTATGCCGCAGACCAGGCTAGGGCCTATAAGGAAGAAGCCGGGCTTTATGCTGCCGATGCCCTAAACAGCAAGAATATGGCAGAGGCGTGGGCTGCAAGTGATGGGGCGCCAGCTGGCGAAGGATCGCGTTCTTCTAAAACCTGGGCCGATACGGCAAGACAATGGGCCGAAAGTGAAGGAGCGCCGGATGGCATCTCAGAGGCCCGGTCAGCGAAAAGTTGGTGCCAAACGGCGCAAGCCTGGGCCGAAAGTGCTGAGGAGCCAGATGAAATCCGGGGCAGCCACTCAGCAAAAACGTGGGCAGAAGAAGCCAGGGTGAGTGCTGGTAAGGCCTTTGAGTCCGCAAGTGCCTCCCAGATTAGCGCCAAGGCATCAGCTGATAGCGCTGAAGCGGCAGGGAAAGAAAACAGTGCGGCCCAGAATGCAGCTACCCTGGCGAAACAGAGTGCTGATGCGGCCAGCGAAAAACTGGCGCAGATGCAGGCCGATCTTAACTTAAAGGCCAATGTAAATAACGCATTTCTTACTGGGACGCCTTCTGCTCCGACACCAACGGGAACGGCCCAGGAGACACAGATTACCAATGTGGCCTATGTAAAACAGAAAATCGCGGAACTGGTTAACGGCTCGGAGGCTTCTCTCGATACGCTGAAAGAACTGGCAAACGCCCTTGGCAATAATCCACACTTTGCGACAACGGTCATGGAGGCAATCGGGAAAAAGCTGGATGCGACCGCAACAGCGCAGGCTGCCATTAAGGACGAGGCTGGAAACAACATCAAGGAAACCTATGCCACAAAGGCTGAACTTTCTGGTCAGGCTGGTGTTTTGTCCGTAGTTGCCACAACGGGAAGCTACAGTGACCTTCTCGATAAACCTGCCATTCCGTCAGCAACCTCTCAGATTGAAAATGATAGCCGCTTTGTTTCTACCGATTCTGACGGAAATCTCGTCCTTTCAGGGACGATTACGGCAGCGAAAGTTTATAACGCTGTCTATAACGACTACGCAGAATTCTTTCCTCGCGGCGGTGATTCCCAGCGTGGGGATATCATCGCCCTTGATGAATCCGTTTCTTATGAAAGATATGTCAGGGCTACGGAGAATTCCAGGTGTGTTGTTGGCGTTCATACAGAGGAATTTGCCCAGATCATAGGCGGGAAATCCCTTGAACCATCCGATGATATCCTAAAGGAAAATCTTCCAAACTATATCCCGATTGCCCTTGCGGGAAGGGTTCATGTAAGGATGTACGGAAAGGCGGAAAAGGGCGGCTGGGTCATCCCCAGTGAAATGCCTGGTGTCGGTCGCATGGCCATGGATGGGGAGGACATCTCTCAATCAGTAGGGCAGATTGTAAAAGCAGATGCTGCGCAAAACGTAAGGCTTGTAAAAATTTTGGTAAGGAGCGGAAGATGAAATATTTTAGAAGAACCGTGAATACGGTATTTATCATGCTGGGAAATTCGTGCAATATGAATTGCGCTTACTGTCTCCAGCACCCTCTCGTTCATGAACCCTTGGCGGCACAAATAAACCCTGAAATCTACGACTTCCTTGAAGAGCTTTCAGTGGAAAGCCTGCAGCCAATTCACCTGCAATTTTACGGTGGAGAGCCGCTTCTTTACTTTGATGCGATTAAAGAAGTCGTTCTGGAAATGGAAAAACGAAAACTCGAGATGACCTTGGGTGTCATCTCAAATGGAAGAGCACTGACGGACGAAATGGTCCGTTTTTTTAATTCCCACCATTTCTCCGTATGCATCTCGTGGGATGGGTCTCATGTGAAGGAAACCCGGGGCTATGACGTGTTTTCAAATCCTGAAACAAGAGAGCGGATTCTTGCCATCGAGCAGCTTTGTTTATCCGGTGTCATTTCGGCAAAGGCCTATCCTAAAGAAATCCTTGATGCGTTCCAGGAAATCTCAAATGAATACAACGAAATCCATGGCTATCAAGTTGCCATCAATCTCGATGAGATCATGGATACGGGCCTTCCTGACAGAACGCTCCTTGAAATTGACTATAAGAGGGTGGAGCAGGAAATTAGGGAGATGACCCTGTGTTTTCTTGAACATCTGGACAAGACTGTTCTTCCGCAGGAGTATACCAAGTTTGGCTATATCAGCCAACTGTTTGGCGCTTTGAAGCATTTCTATTTGGACTGTGACGGAAAGTGGGAGAGCAGCACTGTGCAGTGTGGAAACGGGCTCAGCACATTGAATCTTGACCTTGCGGGAAACCTGTACCCCTGCCATAACACGTCCTGCAAGGCAGGGACGATTCATGATGGGTACTTTGCCTATCTGCAGAAAATCCTTTCTGGGGATCACACCCGGGAATACCGAAAGGGATGCCTTTCCTGTCCTGCGCTTTTTTTCTGCAAAGGGGGCTGTAAGCTCGTCGGGAAAAAGGCTCGTGAAGAAACGTACTGCAAGCTGAAACAAGCGGTCTTTACTCCGGTTGTTTTGACAGTCCAGGAGTATGGGCAGGCGATATTGGAGAAACATCATGGCTAACAACGGAACAATCGAAAAGACGGTTTTTACCGATGGGGCAGGGCTTTCAGGTGAAGATGAGGTTCTTGTTAAAGCTATCCACGTATCGGAGCTTCAGGAAGCGCTCAGAAAACTGAATGACTACGTCCAAAATGTCGATAATTGTGGGAACTGCGCATTCTGCCAGGTTTGCCAGAGATGTCAGACCTGCCAGAAATGCCAAAGCAGTAAGTGCCAGTCCATATCCTGCCAATCTTGTCAGAGCATCAAACAGTGCAGCCATAGAAACTGCAAATGCCAGACCAGAGGGCAGTGTGACTGCAATTGCAATTGCAGGAGTGACTGCGACTGTTCAGATGATTCCTGAAACAGCTGGGTGGTGATCAGATGGCATATAAAAATGAGATAGTAATGGAAAAGGACGTCGCTGATATCCAAACCGGGCTGGAGGAACTCTCGAAGAAAAGCAAGGTGGAGGTTGAGCTATCATCTTGTGATTTCACAAAGATTCACAAAATCAATGTAGCGACCTTGACTCTTGCAATCCATCATCTTGAGGAAAGTTTCTCAAATAACTGTTGCCAGGCTAACTGCTGCCAAACCTGTCAAACCTGTCAGGGGTGCCAGAAGTGCCAAACCTGTCAAGGTTGCCAGACCTGCCAGAAATGTCAGGGATGCCAGACGTGTCAGAAATGCCAGTATTACATGATGGTAAACTGCAACTGCGATTGTAGTGATGATAACTAAGAAAGGAGTCCATTATGGTTATTGTAAAAGGTCTTGTCCTTACGGCTGAAGGGCCAATCCCAGTGGAAAAACTTGAAGTGGGGATGCTCGTCATTGACCGGGGCCATCGGGCAAGAAAGCTCACAAAGATTGAAAAGGTGCATCTCCATCAGACCCTTCACTTTGAAAGAAATAAAAATCTCGTCGTGGCCGGCAACAGTGTGCTTTTTACTGTCACGGGAATGAGAAGCGCCATCACGTTAAAGAACGTGAAGAAGGCCAAGGAGGGGCGAATTCAGATGCTCCTTGATGCAAATAAGCTTCAGGACGATACCATGAAAATCAAAAAAGAAGAAGCTACCGGCTATCGGCTTTTCATTGAGGGCGGCAGTGATGTCATGGTAAATGGATATAACGTTACCGACAGGGAGGTGGAATGATGCTTAAGATTTTGTATAATGAAGAATCCAACGCAGATCATGTAGTTCATTTGACCATCAGAGGAAACTACTGCAAGGCTGAATGCACAAGCGCTATCGATGGCCTGAAAGGCATAGATGCAATCGAAAGCATGAGACCCTATAGTTCCTATACGCTGACGGAAAGCAATGGCACAATCAAATCTTTTCGTCGTCCCATGCAATCTGACTACAGGTGGCTTGACCTTAACCGCCTTGGAGTTTCTGTAAAACTCGACTTTGGAATCCTGACCCAGCTTTATGGAAACCATACAATCCTCAGCGTAGATACGGGTGTGATTGCAGATGGTGAGCGGGATATCATCGTAAGGCTGTTCAACGGGAAAAAGGAAAATTTGACGGTTGAAGCCGATCAGGAATTTGAGCTTGTTCCTTTTAGCAGCGAAGCCCTGATACTGGGAGACCATCCTCGCATGAAACTTTGGGACAGCTACGCACTCCAGTCAAATGACCGTGAACTTATGGCGAACCGGAAAGGATTCCTGGTGGCAGGGGATTCCGGTGACCCCTTTGTGCCAGAAGAAGGCCATGACTACATTGACTTTACCATTCAAAAGTACAAGGGAGACTTTTCGACCGGAGAAAAGCTGACCCGTGAAATTGATGACGAGGAGGTTCTCGTTGAATCCTCTGCAGGCATTGTGAACAATAGGCGAGTGAAGCTTGACCATGGTGTAGGTCATTTTCATCTTTACCCGCTTGGGTATGCCGGGGCTTTAAAAATTAAGCTTGGTCGAAAGTGGTATGAGGTATGGAATGACTATTTTATCTATATCGGGAGCCAAGACGAAAATGAATAAAATCAGGCGTAAAAATCTGGTTAATCAGCTTAATTTGCAGGAAAAGAGAAAGGTGACAATCTATCTTGGCAGCAAGTGCAATCTTTCATGTGCTTATTGTCATCGGGAACCTTCAGGAGATGAAAGTAGTATCTCTCCAGAGTTTCTGAAGGAACTTCAGGAGAATCCACCGATGGAAGTCAAGTTTATGGGCGGAGAACCCTTGCTCTACGTGAATGAAATCAAGAAAGTGGTAGAGGCGCTTCCTAATGCCAGATTTTCCATCAGCACAAACGGAATGGGTATTGAGAAGCATCTGGATTATTTCAGGAAGCACGATTTTCTAATTTGCATAAGCTATGACGGGGCTGAAAAGGATCTCAGAGGTTTTGACCCTTTCACGGCCCTTTTTGATTACCCCAATCTGGCGGTGTCGACAACGCTTTATCATGGCAACACAGATCTCGATTCCATCCTGAAAAAGTTCAGGGAAAAAGAAAAAATTATTGGACGCAGACTTTCCCTATTCCCGCATCTTATCCATGTGACGAACGAGGAAAACCGGAAGTTTGCTCTGACGGAGGAGGACTACGATTCCATCTTTTCTCAATACAAAACCTGTGTCAGACGATACCTTTCGAGCTACTTGCGTTTTGGAATCGAGGACCTACGCTACCAGGGGATTTTTATGATGCTGGTAAGAAGGCTGGATGCCCATTATTCGTATGGCGAGACCTACTGCAGCAATGCGCTGCTCGAAAAGCGAGATTGGAAGGGCAGGCGCTATCCCTGCCTTTATATCAGGCAGGATGAACTGGGGGAGGACTGGCTTCAAAAACAGCAGGCCCTCATTGATGACATCTGTCCAGGCTGCAGGAATTGCCCTGTTTATGATATGTGCGGTAGTGCCTGCATCGTAAGCAAAAAACATTCTTTGGAGTGCGCCTTTTATAAAAAACTCTACGCTTGGTTCAAACAGGAGCATAAGAACTTTCTTGAGGAAGTGAAGAACAGCTATGAATTCCATCTTCATCTTTACGAACGCAATCCATCAAGCGGACTGGATCCGATTTGACCTGGAAGGCGATTTCTTGACTTTTTGGTGCAACTCCCAGAAGGTGGCCTTTGACCTCCGGGCTTTGCAGACGGGTTCTTCAACGGTCATCTTGAAGAACCCACGAACCGGCAGCGTCTATCCTCTTTTTAATTACAGGGAAATCCTTCAGATGGTGGATATGGAGCCACAGGAGTTTCTGCAATCTCTTCAGATAAACGCTTATGTGCAGATTGATAAATCAGGGGATGATACGTTTATCAAAGTGTTTCTGCCTGTAGAGCAGGACGAGCTTGAAAGCAGGACCCATAATTTTTCAAAGTTCCCTCATGTGACTATGGCTGACCTTCACAAACTGGACCGGCTCTTTAGCTGGAGCATCAGCAAAATTGATTTCAATATTTGCCGGGGAAGAATAGAGGGAACGCTGTATTTCAACTGTTCTTCCTTCTGGAAGGAACCTGTCTTCGTAAATCATGCAGGTCAATCCCAGGAGCTGAAGCAGGGAAAGAATTTCTTTTCCTTTTCATGGAGTCCAACAGAAGATCTCTACTGCGGGGCTATAAAGGGGCGGTATAAAGGTCGAGCGCTCCATGTTGTCCGACACTATCCATAAGGAGGAAATAATCTCATGATGGTAAATGCTTACACATTCATCAATGCTGTCATCAGCGTTCTTGCTGTTTTTGGGTGCTGGCTCATCCTGCGTCCCCAGAAAATTGAGAACATGGCGCTGCATAAAAGCATTGATAACAACACGAAAGCCCTGGAAGATTTGACGGGCCTCATCAACGAAATGCGGGTGGCACAGGCGGGAATCGAAACAAACATCGATAACCTCTGGCACCGTTACAAGGATTTGAAAGATGAAGTTGACAAGCTGAACAATCATATCGGAATGGGGAATCCGCCATGTTTGAAAAAATAAGGAACGGATTCTTTAAAGAGCTCGCCAATGCCAAGACAAGGCTTATGCAGTTCCAGCAGCCCATCAAATACTTGATTCTTGGCTATCTCGCGATTGTGTTCATCTTTGTGGTTTCATACTATGGATTCTGGTTTTACCTGAGTATTACTGAAAAAATTCAACTGCCTGATCTCCTTGCGATGATCAAGGAACTTGTGGGGCCGGCAATGGTGGGGTTCATCTCCTTCATTGCCGGCTGTTTTGTTGACCTGAACGGGAATGGCATTCCCGACACTTTTGAAAAGGGGGAAAAGAAATAATGAAAGTTTTTATTAACCCAGGCCATGACCTGGAGTATGACAGTGGCGCCGTTCATCGTGACGATGCGGGAAACGTTGATCTTCGTGAATGCGATGTGGCCGCCGATATTGGAGAACGGGTAAAGGGCTATCTTGAAGCCGCAGGCTGTGAAGTGAAGATGCTCCAGTCTGACAATCTTTGCCATGATAGTGATTACTATGACCGTCCTGTTGCCGTGTGTGATGAAGCCAATGACTGGTCTGCTGATATTTTCGTCAGCCTCCATTGCAATGCGGCAAACACTCAGGCAAGAGGAACCGAAACCTGGTGCTATTCCGATTTTGGACAAGGTGCTCTGCTTGCCGAGAAGATCCAAGACCAAATTGTAAAAAGTGTACCCACCATCGACAGAGGCGTTAAGGTAAATCCAGGACTTATGGTGCTCAAACATACGGATATGCCATCCGTCCTTGTTGAAACCGCCTTTATTGATAACGATGTGGATGCGCAGCTTCTTGTAGAAAAAAGCGATCAAATTGCGGCGGCAATCGCAAGAGGCGTGACGGATTATTTTTGTGCGCAGAGGTAAATTTGGATGGAAACGCTAAAGTATATCCTGGAATCCCTGAAATTGGATGATTCCTTTCTTTTGGGGCTGGTTTTGGGAGTAATTCTGAGAGAAGCCCTCATTTCTTTACTTCTCTAAAAAAATACACCCTAGGATCCTTTGAGAATAGTTTTCTCTAAAAGCACGACACTTGAGCCGTGTAAAACAAAAATGCCGTTAAAATCGGATTTTGTGGGTTATGGGAGCATTTTGAAATTTTGACGAATTGAAGAGAAAGAAGGTGGCGATTATTGAGGAAAAACGCTTGTATCTTGCTTATCTTATTGGCGCTGTTCTCGTTCTTACCTTCGGTTTCCTATGCTTCCGAATCCTATGTCATCGCGGAAGCGGAACTGATCCAACTCGAGAACAACTTAGACAGATTGAAAGCCATCAACAACAGGTTACAAAAGGAATCCAATCTGCAGAAGAAACGAATGACGGAATTGGAGACGCAATTGACCGAGGCGCAGAACGAATTGAAAAAAGCAAAGGAACAATCCAATCTGCTAAGGAGTCAATTGAAAGAACTGGAGATGACCTCGACGAGGCAGGAAGAATCATTGAAGAATGCCAACGCATACTTAGAAATGTGCGAGAAAGAAAACAATAGAACAAAGCGTAGATTAAAGGCGCAGCGCAATATGGCTTATACACTTAGCGCGGCACTCATCTACGCATATATACGGAAATAACTAAAGCCATGGCGCGGAAATTTGAATTCCTGCCATGGCTTATTTTGGTTCTTTGTCAAATTTTGGGGTGCTAAAGTGTCTATGCACTCCTGGAGAGGACATGCACTGAGGACAGTGCGAGTCCTTTTTCGTTGCGTGTGTTAATGTACAAAATCCTATTACGAAAGCGCTCAAAATTGCAGGGATAGATAAGAGCACTCTTGATCTCTTCGTCCCAGTAGGTAAAGGACTTAACCAGAGAGTTCATTTCCGGTAAATCAGCGCTTTTTACCAGGTCTATCCATGTTGAAAGTGCTAAAGAAATGTTGGCATTATCTTTGAATCGAAGCACCTTGGAAAATGCGTATGTTAGTGCGTAAGCACATCTTAGACGAGGAGAACAGTGAAGGATCCCCTCCCGCTTTATAAGCTCTTCTTCGGTTAATTTCTCATATGGTTTCGTTAAGATTGTCTTGTTGGACTTAACCATTCGGCTATGGTGACAAAGGCGCTTTTGCTCTGCCTTGTAAGCGCGCTCCATGGCCCATTGGACTAAGCGGATCATATGAAAACGGTCTGCCACGATGTGCGCCTTAGGGAAGATCGTTTTTATGACTGAACGAAACTGCATAGACATGTCCATTGTGACAAATTCTACTTTTCGTCGTTCACTCATTGGGAATTGATAGAAATACTGGAGCAGAGCCGGTGTGGTTCGTGCCGGAAGAACGTCCAGTATACGCTTGTTTTCAGAGTCAGTGATGATGACTTGGTACTTCTGACCCGCGGCATTTCCTTTACATTCATCGATGGAAAGCACGCGGGG